>JAIKWY010000040.1 GCA_024684395.1 Oscillospiraceae bacterium | reverse complement strand
TGCACCTGTCTCAAGTGTGACATTCGGCAGTAAGACAGTTTCTATTGGCGCAAATGCTTTTGTAAGAGATACAAATGTTGACCTGATGGCATCGGTTATCATTCCTGAGAGTGTCAAGTCTATCGGCGAAAAGGCATTCGGTTATTACAAGGATTCCGACAAGGGCTACGCAGAGCTCTGCAAGGAAGCGGAGGAGCTTGGTGTTCCGGTACAGAACCTCATGGGACCGACCGTTGCCAACAAGGACTTCATCCTCTACGGCAGCAAGGCAGCAGAACGCTATGCCAACGAAAACGGCATGATCTACGGCGGCACCGATCCGACAGTGGAGCCGGAAAAGCCGCAGGTCATTCTCGGCGAGCTCAACAATGATAACGCCGTGAACGCCTCGGATGCGGCGATGATTCTCATTGCGGCAGCATCCATCGGCGCAGGTGAAGATGCCGGTCTGACTGATGCACAGAAGGCTGCAGCGGATGTCAATCATGACGGCAGCGTCAATGCCTCGGATGCAGCGATCGTGCTGATCTATGCAGCAGCAGTCGGTGCCGGACAGGAGGATGCTAAGATTGAGGATTTTATAAAGTAAGAAGCAATACCTGATGATACATGTGATTACCGGAATTGGCGATAAACAATTCCGGTAATCACTGGTTTTCTTTTTCTGAGTATGGTATAATAACAATGAACCTCTAAAACTATCATTTTAGGGATGTCCAAAAGAAGAGAAGGATAAAGGAGCGTAATCCAGTGCAATATCACGAGAAGCTCAATGAGCTGTTTCAAAAATACAGCCTGTCCGCAAAGCGCATCAGCCAGGAAACAGGTATTTCCACGGTCAGTATCAGCCGTTACCGCAGCGGCAAGCGCAAGCCTGATCCCGAAACGGTGCAGGCGCTGACTTCGGCGGTCATTCAGCAGATCGAACAGAGCGGGACGATGCTTTCGCCGGAAGAAAAGGATAGTATCCGGGATGATCTGATCCCACAGGATAGTGTGTTCCATTCGGAGCATTTCGACCTGCTGGTCAGTAAGCTGAACATCAGACTGACCGATCTTGCACCGCAGGTCGGTTATTCTGTGGCGTATCTGTCCAGCATCAAACTCGGCAAGCGCCGCCCGGCGGATAAGGAGTGCTTTCTGAGCGGGCTATGTGCCTATCTGACGATGCATCGCCAGCGGGAAAGCGACTGGAAGGTCATCCGCATCCTGACCGGCTGTGAGTCATCGGCAGCACTTCCGGCTGCACTGGAGCAGTGGTTGTGGGGTACGGATATCCAGAAGAAGGACAGCATCAGTAAATTTCTGCACCATCTCGATAATTTTGACCTGAACCAGTACATGACCACGTTTCATTTCGAGCCGCCTGCGATCCCGGCATCCTTTGATGTTTCAACACTATGCGGCGACTATATCGGCACAGAAAGGATGCGTGATGCAGAGCTGAACTTCTTCCGTATGACACTTCTGTCGGACAGCACGGAGCCGATCTTCATGCACAATGAAATGTCTCTCACGGACATGGCACAGGATATGGAATTCAACAAAAACTGGATGCTGTCCATCGCCATGTGTCTGAAGAAAGGGCTGCATCTGGACATCATCCATGACGTAGACCGTCCGCAGGAGGAGATGATCCTCGGTCTGCACGCATGGGTGCCGCTTTACATGACAGGGCAGATCTCGCCGTATTATCTGAAAACACAGGGCAAGCAGCTCTATCATCATACGCAGTATCTTTCAGGCGGGGCATGTCTGAGTGGTTCCTGCATCATGCATGATGATGCATATTATACGCTGACGAACCAACCGAACCTGATGAAGATGGGAGCGCTCCGGAAGATCAATGCCCTCAAAGCGGCACACCCGCTGATGGACATTTACCGGGAGGAGACAGATGAGCTGTACGGCGTATTTTTGCAGCTCGATGCCCAGAGTGAGGGCAAGCGCATCGGTATCCATCCGACACTGCCGTTCTATACGCTTCCGGAGGAACTGCTGCTTTCGATCCTGAAACGGCATCACGCCTCCGAGGCAGAAACGGAACGACTTCTCCTGTCACTCCGGAAAGCAAAGGAACAGACGGAGCAGATCCTGCGTCATTCGGAAATCACCGCTGCGGTGCCGGAGCTGTCCGAGACAGAATTTTCAGACGATCCGCTGCGGCTTGCGCTGACGGATACGTTCTGCCATGCGGACTATGCCTACACCTATGCGGAATATCAGGCGCATCTGCAGCAGACGAAGGCATTTGCAGAATCGTACAGCCGGTTCACGCTCCTGCCACAGAAATCTGCCATATTCCGCAACATCCGCATCAAGATCAAGCTGCACGAATGGGTCATGATCTCCAAATCCAATGCGCCTGTCGTGCATTTCGTGGTACGCCATCCCAAGCTCGTTGCGGCAATCGAGAATTACTGCATCGGGAAGTGCTTCTCCTGATCTCAGGATTGAAGAACAATGCGCTTTCTTGCTGAGTGCGATTCTGTGGTCTCCTGCCAAAATAACCTGAGCCGAGCATCATGCCCGACGCTTGTTTTTACGATGGTTTTATTCTCTTATCAGGCAAATAATCCGGCTGGAGGTAAAACTTATGGCTTTGGAAAGCTGCTCGATCCAGCAAGATCAGGGAATCTCGAAATATAGACATTTTTAAAGCACTCCAATCACTTGGTTTTGTTAGCTGCAACACAGGCGCCATTGCCAGAGCAAGTAATCTGAACCGATTACTGATCGCATTAACAATTTCACCTCCACAGCGAAACAAGCTGTGGGGGTGTGTTTTTTTGAACAGAATACAGCGGGGAGCTCCAAGAGAGTCAAAACAAAGATGTTGCCAACTGGCTGACAGAGCATTGAACAAGACAGCCTCCCGTGCGGGAGACTGTTCAGCCTGTCAAAAAAGTCCAGCTGAATTATATATATGATATTATATATTATTTTAAAAAATTATTTATAGATAGTCGTGAGATCTACTTAGTCTCTCCTCACGTCACAAAAAAGCTACAAAGTATCGACAAAAGCAATAAAACATGGTATAATAGAAGTGCAAGGGAAAAGGCGGAAAACGAGGAAAAAGCTTGCACATTGGAGGATGCCATGTATAAATTCAAGAGAGAAAAGCAGATATCATTCACGGATTTCAATCAGCCGCTGGGGCTGCAAATGAATCCGGATAACCGTTGGATCAAAAAAGCAGCAATG
>JAIKWY010000025.1 GCA_024684395.1 Oscillospiraceae bacterium | reverse complement strand
TTCGTAGGCGTTGAGATCAACGGCGTGAAGAACGACAAGGAAGCCAAGACCATCACCTTCACCGGCAACAAGACCGACATCAAGGGTCTCAAGGACGGCACTTATGAGCTCAAGGAGCAGGTCGCTCCGGACGGCTACACGGTTGTCGAGACTGCATTCACCTTCACAATCAAGAACGGTGTGATCGTTGACAGCAAGGCTGTTACCAACGGCGATGTGACTGTCATCGAGAGCACAAGCGGTACTGAGATCGTGGTCAAGGACGACATCTCCACGATCAAGGTAAGCAAGCGTGAAGTTGGCGGTGCTGAGATCACCACCGGCGCAGCTGAGTACACACTCACTGCAAAGGATCAGACGCTGGACGGCGTGAAGATCAACGGCACTGCGATCACGGGCACGGATGTCAAGACATTCAGCTTCAAGGGCAACGATGTAACGATCGAAGGTCTGAAGGACGGCACTTACACGCTGACCGAGACTGTTGCTCCGAAGGGCTATGAGAAGGTAACTTCTGCATTCACGTTCGAGATCAAGAGCGGCAAGCTCATCTCCGGCGAGAGCGTAACGACTGGCACATCCTCCATCACAGGCAATGACGCAACTGCGACCATCACGGTTCTGGATGCACCTGAGAAGGAAGAGACCACCGCAAGCACCGCTGCGACAACTACCGCCACAACGACCACGACTACGACTACGACCACTTCTGAGACCACTCAGGAGACCACCGCAAGCACAAGCACATCGACAAGCACGAGCACATCGACAAGCACAAGCACATCGACAAGCACGAGCACATCGACGAGCACAAGCACATCGACAAGCACGAGCACTTCGACAAGCACGAGCACTTCGACGAGCACGAGCACTTCGACGAGCACTGAGACAACTACGACCACGACAACGACCACTGAAGCAACTACCACCACCGAAGCGTCCACTGAGGTTCTCGGCGAGAAGGAAACCACCACAACGGTGGAGACCGAGATCGCTGTGACCGAAACGACGACGACCGCAATGACTGTTGATCAGGTCGATGAGACGCAGACCACGACCACCGAGACACTTCCGGAATGGATCGATTACAATTCGGATGCCGATTCCACAGAAGTCGTTGATTCGAGCGAAGAATCCTCCGAGTTCGAGAGTGAGTCTGAGAGCGTTTCCGTACCGGACAGCAGCGAAGAGAGCAGTGAAGAGAGCTCCGAAAGCAGCTTTGACAGCAGCGAGGCAAGCTCCGAGTTCAGCTCTGAGAACAGCTCCGAGAACAGCTCCAGCAGCAGTTCCTCCAGCTCTTCCAGCAGATCCTCCAGCTCCAGCACGAGCACAACGGGCTCCCCGAAGACCGGCGACGCCGCAGGCATGATCCCGGCAGCGGTGCTGACCGTATCGCTCCTGACAGCAGCTCTGGCAGTTGTTTCCAGAAAGCGCGACGACGAATAAGCATCAGCTTGAAGCGTAACGCAGACTGAACAGAAAACCCCCGCAGCGATGCGGGGGTTTTTCTATGTATGGCTGTCACACTTCTGTATCTCTCTGCGAATGTATGAGATAGAACGGGACGAAAGGAGGAACGTTATGACAGATGCAGAGCTTCGCAGGCTGCTGATCTCGTCACCGCGGGACGGGCGTCAGGCAGTCTTTGATCTGTACGTGAACTATGTCTATGCGATCGTCTGGAGCAAGCTGCAAGGATGCGGGAGCCGTGAAGATGCCGAGGAGATCGTCAGCGATGTGTTTGCGGAGGTGTTCCGGTCGCTCGATCCCGGTGCAGAGGGGAGCATCGGCGGATTTATCGGGACAGTGGCAAAGCGGCGGGCGATCAGCGCCTACCGCGTACTGTCGTGCCAGTCGCAGACGATGCCGCTTGATGAGATCGATGGCCTTCCGGACAGCACTGACATCGTACAGGAAACGGAGCAGGCAGCTGCATGCCGCATATTGCTTGAACAGGTCAGAGCGCTCGGGGAGCCGGACGCAACGATCGTGTTTGCAAAGTATTTCTACGGGCGAAATGCCGCACAGATCGCCCGTATCACAGGCATGAAGCCGGCTGCTGTCAGACAGCGTCTCCGCCGTGCCGTTCAGAAGCTCCGTACTGCGCTCGAGCAGGCGGGGCTGGATCAGATGTGAAAGAGGTGTTATATATGAATATGAAACGGATCTTCAAGCGCCTGCACCATGCGGATGATGCAGCGCTCCGGGAGATGGGGGCGTTCCCTGTGATAGAGCGGACAGAGCAGGAGGCGCTGTTTGCAAAGTGCGAGCAAAAGTACCGGGCTGCACAGACGGATGCGTCGGATCCTGTAGAAAGCGTACCGGCACCTGTCATCGAGCAGACGCATTCCCGCTGGAAACCGGCTGCATGTGCGGCGGCTTGTCTGGCGGTGTGCGCTGCGGCGGCGGGCGGGATCGCCTTCCTGTACCGTGCAGCGCCCGGACAGGCGCCGATGCAGCAGGCGGAGCTTCCCGCAGCGACGGCCGCTGTGCCGGAGGGAACGCAGGCTGTACCTGCTGTGACGGCTGAGACCAATGCAGCGGCAGCAGATGTGACAGCGGAAACGGTCTTCCGGGAGACGAAAGCCGCACCGGTCGAGGATGTGACGGAAGCTGCGGAGAATGTCGCCGAGACAGCTGTGCAAGCGGAACCGGAAACGCAGTCAGCGCCTGCCATGCAGCAAAGTGCCGCAGCAACTGCGGAGGAGGTTCCCGCCGTGACGGAAGCACCCACAGAGGCGGCTGCAGAATGGCTCTCCTATGAGGACGAGGTCACACTACCGGGCTTCCGGATCGAGAAAACAGGCGAGAACTGGCTTATCTCGGCGGAGCAGGAGCATGTATCGTTCGAGCAGCTTTATGAACTGCAATTCCTGCCGGAGGGAGCAGTCTGCATCGGCAGTGATACAGCAGAAGCGACAGTGACAAGCGGGTTCAGGGGGCATGATGTATATTACCGCACAGAGGATGCGGACTATGCCTTTATGCAATACGGGCGTATAGAACCCTCTGTCAATTTTGTCGCTGCCGGAAATGAGGGCACAGCATATACCTCGCTGAAGCCGGTCACAGTGGCAGGGCATGACGGCTACCTCCTGGTGTTCCGGCAGTGTCAGGAACAGACAATGACAGAATACCAGCTCGGATGGCTCCCCGGTGACCGCTTCTGCCTGATCGATGCATGTACGCTCACAGAGGAGGATCTCACAGACACGATCCTGCAAATGGCAGAGTCGGCGGTGCTGACGGAATGAGAAAAACATCCCCCTGACGAACATGTCAGGGGGATGCATGTGTTTATCTTGTCTGCTGGGAGATGCCCTTGATGCTGGTGACTACCCAGTCGAAGGTGTCGGTGGTCAGGACGGAGCCGCAGTACTCGCAGACTGCGGTATGATTGATGTCGATGTGAGCGCCGCAGTGCGGGCAGGTCTGACCGGTGGTGCCGGTGGTCTGGTCAGTGGTCTGACCGGAGGTGCGCATGAGCGTCCATTCATAGGTCATGAACTTCTCCTGCGCACGGCTGCCACGGATGAGCTGACCGTTATTGTCATCGGTCACATAATCCACAATGCGGGTCCGGAGCTCGGCGACGATCACGTCCTTGCCGCTCTCCTGCTTCCAGCCACGCAGCGTCACGCCGAGGACGGAGATGCGCTCTACGTGGTTGGTCTGATGGTTCTGGCGGTAGTTGTCGAGCTGACGGTCAAACTGCGCATACATCGCATCGGTCAGATACGGACGCAGATCCTCCATATTCTTTGCCTGCCAGGAATTCTGGAAGCGGACATACAGATTGGACAGCTTCTCGCGGAACTCCGCCTCGGAGAACTGCGGGTCAAGCTGCTGATACTCTGCCATATTGCGCAGCGTCGAAGCATCTGTGCGCTGTGCGCCGGAGGGCTGTGCAGGGCGCGGCTGCTGCGGATGCTGATTGTTCCGGCTGCCGCCAAAGAGCTTTCTTCCAAAGAAAATCAGAATGATGGCAAGGATGATAACGCCCGGAATGCCGAAGAGCTTGTATACGATTGTAAAGATCCAGAAGAGATCGAAACCGTCGTCACTGCTGCTGCTTCCGCCGCCGTAGTCGTAATCGCCGCCTCCGTAGTCATAGTCACCGCCGCCCCAGTCGCCGCCGTAGTCACCGTCTCCGGCAAAATCGCCGAAATCGGCATGGGTCGGCAGGGTATTCACGGCCGCAGGGAGTGCGATGATGCCGATCGCAAACACCAGCACAGCCAGAAGCGGCAGGAGTTTTTTCCAGTTAAAATGTTTCATGGTCATCCCCCATCATGATTTGATACCCTTATTATAGCACAGATCAATAGAAATGTCCAGAAAAAAATCCACAGCTTTCTAAAAAAGCTGTGGATCTGGATTTCTTACAGTGTAGAGGAGATGAATGCATCGTAGATGCAGCGGATCGCCTGGTGCAGATCGTTCTCGTTCACGCCGACGATGACGTTCAGCTCGGAGGAGCCCTGGTCGATCATCTTGACATTGATGCGGCCATGTGCGAGGGCTGCGAAGATGCGGGCTGCGGTACCTCTGGTCTTTCTCATGCCACGACCAACGACTGCAAGCAGTGCGATGTCGGGTTCGAGTTCGAGGTGATCGGGCTGTACCTTCTTGCGCAGAGCGGAGAGCAGGCGCTCCTCCTGTCCCTTGAGGGACTCTGCATCGGCGATGATGGACAGGGTGTCGATACCGGAAGGCATATGCTCCACATTGATGCCCAGATCAGCGAACACATCGAGCACGTCACGGACAAAGCCGATCTCGCTGTTCATCATGCCCTTTTCCATATTGACCGCACAGAAGCCCTTCTTGCCGGCGATACCGGTGATGGTGCGGATGCTTGCCTCCTCGGCAGCATCGCTGTCCGGTACGATCATGGTGCCGTCATCCTCGGGGGAATTGGTGTTGCGGATGTTGATCGGGATGCCGGCGGTGCGTACCGGGAAGATGGCATCCTCATGCAGCACGGAGAAGCCCATATAGCTCAGCTCACGCAGTTCCTTATAGGTGATGACCGGGATCACGACCGGATCGGCAACGACTCTCGGATCCGCCACGAGGATACCGGAAACATCCGTCCAGTTCTCGTAAACATCGGCATGTACGGCACGGGCAACGAGGGAACCGGTCACATCGGAGCCGCCTCTCGAGAAGGTGCGTACCACGCCGCTGAAGGACTTGCCATAGAAGCCCGGGATCACGGCATGATCAACATTTCTCAGACGCTCACGGAGCTTGGTGACGGTCTCGTGGCGCTGCATCACGCCCTCATCGCTGAACACGATCACATCAGCGGCATCAATGAAGGTGAAGCCGAGGTAAGCGGCGATCACGATACCGTTGAGGTACTCGCCGCGGCTGGCGGCGTACTCTCTGCCGGCATGGGCAAGGTTTGCCTTGATCTGTGCAAACTGCTCCTCGAGGGAGAGGGTCAGACCAAGATCGGCGATGATGTCGTTATAGCGCTTCTTGATATTCTCGAAATCCTGGGAGAAATCCTCACCCAGGGCAGCCTTCTCATAGCAGGCATAGAGCATATCCGTGACCTTGATGTCCTCGGAAAAGCGCTTGCCGGGTGCAGAAGGGACAACATAACGTCTGTTTGCATCACTCTTGATGATCGCAGCGGCTTTTTTGATCTGCCCTGCATCCGCAAGGCTGCTGCCGCCGAACTTAACTACCTTGATTGCCATTTGATTGACTCCTTTTCCTACGTAATTCTGAAAAAAACTTACATTGTTAATTATATGCGATTTCGGTCAAAAAATCAATTGGAAATCAGTACAAATTTTACGATATGTAAAAATGCTCTTTTGGTGAATACGACTGTATTTCTACGGAGGACAGCCTATAAAAAGCAGGCAGGGGGGATTTTTGGAGCGGATCACAGAGGAAATCGACATTCCAAAGCGTTTATCATGTCTTTCGGCGGGTCTGAGGGGGCGCCAGCCCCCTCTTTTTTCCTCCCCCAACGGGGAGGTGCCGCCGAATGGCGGCGGAGGGGGGCAGCTTGCATGAAACTTCCCCCAGAATCAAAACTCCTGCTGCGATTTCTGCTTGACAAGCGGCACAGAACGTGGTATAATAGTATATCACAGGGATGCCGCTGTGGTGGAATAGGCAGACACAAGGGACTTAAAATCCAAAGTGTGAATTTTAGCTCCTTAGCCGTTTCGCTATTTGCAGTAGCACTCATAATCACCGTAACATCGGTGTTTTAGTTCGATTTTGAAGTTCATTTGGTAGAAAAATCTCTCGTG
>JAIKWY010000105.1 GCA_024684395.1 Oscillospiraceae bacterium | reverse complement strand
ACTGACACTTGTCCAACCGCTCTGGACATTGCCGCCGAGGTCGAATTTCCGCACATCCGCTGCGTTTGTCGGAAGCTGCGGCAATGATAGTGCTGACGTTATCATGGTTACGGCGAACAGAAGCGCCGCAAGTCTCTTTGTTTTCATAATAATCCTCCTTTGCACGAAGCACCGCCTTACCCCAAGACGGTGCTTCTCACATTATAGAAAGCTTGGAATCTGCTATATCATGCACTGTTACACAAGTCCCTGCCGCTGCATGTCTTCTGCAACGAGCCTTGCCACGGCTCTGGCGCCTGTTTCGGTAAAGTGTGTCATATCGGTTGAACCGTTGCCGGTGGAGACCATGTGATATTTGTAAGCGGCATCGTAGCCGATGCTGTTGTAGTGGTTGACCATGAGCGTGTTCAGGTCGATGACCGGGATCTGATAATATGCCCCCAGCTTCTTCATGCTGTCGCAGTAGTTGCCGTAGCTGGTCTGAAATTTGCCGTCCTTGTAGGATTTCAGACCGATGACGGTCGTCACCAGAATTGGCTTTGCGCCCTTGTTTTTTGCGCCCTCGATGTACTTTGCCATGTAGTCTTCAAAGCTGCCTGCTGTGCCGGGGACTTGTCCGCAGGTCGGCGCATAGCGCTCCGGTTTGGTGGAGGCGGAATCGTTGATGCCGAACTGGATGAGCAGATAGTCGTCCTTCTTGATCGCATTCAGGATGGTGTCCAGTCTGCCGTTGTCATAGAAGCTCTTGGAGGAGCGCCCTGCGATCGCATGGTTGGAGACAGTCACGCCCTCCGGCATATGTTCGCCGAGGAATGCGCCCCAGCCCTGCTGCGGGGCATCGGATGCCTTGTAGGTCTGCACGGTCGAATCGCCGGCAATGTAGATCGTGCGACTTTGGTTCTGCTGGATGGGCTGCGTCTCCTGCACCGGCTCGGTGTAGATCTCAGCGAGCGGCTCATCTGTCCATTCCGTCCGGAGATAATCGAAATTCGGGCCGCCCTCTGCGGTCAGAGAGGTCATGCGGATGGTGTTCTTGCCAGCCTTCAGCGGGAGCACGATACCACGCTCCTGCCAGGTCGTCCATGCGCCCGTGGTGAGGAAATCCTGCACCCAGAAATCGGTATTCTCATTCACTTCGATCTTCATCTGGCGGTTATTGGCGCTGCCGTTCGCCGTGCCAAAGGAGCAGAGATAATTGCCATCCACCGGTGCAAATACAGTCCAGTCGAGCGAGCTGCCTGTCTCGTTTTCAAGGTTGACATACGCCTTTTCGAGGAAGCCTTCATTCGTATCCTCGTGAACGCCCTTGCCGATCTTCTGGTCGATGGCATAGCTGAATGTCTGCCTGTTCTCATATGCCGGCACATACTGCCCGGTCAGCAGATATTTCTGGAGCGCCACCACATCGACAACTGTCACCTTTCCGTCTGCATCCACGTCCGCGCGGCGGAGGGCATTTCTGCCGAAGATGGGGTTCAGCATCTGCTTCTTCACGCACGCAAGGTCAAACACATCCACCACGCCGTCAAAATTTACATCGCCGTAGATGAGTTCCTCCGGTGCTTCCGGCTCCGGGAGCGTGGTGACAGGCTGTGTCGGCGGTTCTGTGGGGACTTCGGTGGGTGCTGTGGTCGGCGGCTGCACATTTTCAGCGCCGAGCACCTTTACATTCGGGCGCTCCGGCAGTGCGGCATCCGAGGCGAGATAGTAGCTCGTATGCGGCGGCTGATTATAGGAGCTCTGCTCGCAGCAGGTCTGCGCTCGATACTGCACATCATGCATGAGCGTCGTCAGGCGTACCTTCGTTTCCGCAGTAGAACACCAGATGCGCAGCTTCTTGTTGTCCGTCGTGCGCATAATGAGCTCCTCACGCCAATCGCCGAACAGATCGGCAGTCAGGCACGGAACAGCCTTGGTGCTGTTGTTGGAGGCACAGCCCTCGGCGGTAAAGAAGTAGTCGATCTGCGATGTGGACTTCATCTTGGAGATCATCGTATCGCTCAGCATTTCACGCTCTAAATCGCCGTCCCAATAGATCAGGAAGTTCATGGACGGGCTGAGAGAAGCGATCGTCTTGCCGTTTTTGTCGAGAACTGCCTTGGCAGGTCTTGCACCCCAGAATTCTGCGCCCGGATTGCCTGCATAGACATTGTCGGCACAGCATCTACCGGTGTCCTTGTCGCCGTCGATATGGAAGATTGTCTTTCCGGTTGCCGCATCAAAGAGCGAAACACCATATGGTTCATGCTCATGACACTGCCAGAGCTCCAGACCCGGACGCTCCGGGATCAGGTCGCCCAGATGCATGGCATCGCCGTGTCCCTTGCCTGATGACCAGAGGAGCTTCCCGTTGTCATCGATCATGCAGTCGCCCATGCAGATCTCCTGCTTGCCGTCATCATCAACGTCGCTGACCATCAGATTGTGGTTGCCGTTGCCATAGGCTGCGCCATTCTCCTTGGTGTTGGAGTCGAAGATCCATCGGACTTTCAGCTTTCCATCTACAACATCGACTGCCGAGATCGTCATACGGGTGTAGTAGCCACGATTATAGACTGCCGAGGGATGCACACCGTCAAGATAGGCGATACCGCTGTTAAAGCGATCCACACGGTTGCCGTAATTATCGCCCCAGTCGCTGACCTTTCCTCTCGGCACCGGGAAATTGATCGTGTCAAGCGCTGCGCCGGTCTGCCCGTCAAAGAGTGTCATGTATTCCGGACCGTCAAGCACATAACCATTGCCGTTGCGGTAGTCCTTGGAGCCGTCGCCGATGACCTTTCCCTTGCCATCCTTTGTGCCGTCGGCAGTTTTGGTGATGAGCTCCGCATGGCCGTCACAGTCGAAATCCGCCACACACATCTGCGTGTAATGCTGACCTGCACGGATGTTCACGCCCAGGTCGATGCGCCAGAGCTGCTTGCCCTCGAGGGTGTAGCAGTCGATAAAGACTTTGTCGGTCTTACCGGATTTGGAATTGTCCTGCGAATTGTTCGGATCCCATTTCAGAAAGATCTCGTACTGTCCATCGCCGTCCACGTCGCCGACACAGCAGTCGTTCGGTGAATACTGGGAGCCGGGGCTGTTCAGGTTGATGTCGAAGTAATTCGCACCGGAATTGAACTTGCAGGTCTCCGAGGAGATGACCTGTCCGCCGGAGACCAGATCCACACGGTATTTGGAATCCTGTCTGCCGGATGCATCATAGAAGCTTGTCGCCTGACCCGCCTTGCTCGTGTAGATCAGGTCGCTGCCACGGTAGAGCCGGAACTCGGCATCGTCCGGGTCATTGGCGTTGAAGCGCCAGCTCACGAACATGCCGTTGCCTGAACGGATGGCATAGATGCCGCGGTCGAGATACTCGACGATGTTGTTTCCCGTGCCGCCGACACCATAGGCAGCGTTTGCGGGCAGCGCCGGTGCAATGGACAGGCAGACACCGAGCGCTGCAAGCCATGCGGCAATGCGGTTTCTTTTTTGCATAGTGATTCCCCCTTGATGATAGCGATTTTCTCTTTTTCCTGTGTTCCAGGTCCCGTTCCTGTTACTGTCATCATTATACACGATATTCCGGGGGTTGCCTATGGAAAGAAGCATGCATTTCAGGGTTTTATTTTCCCTGCACTGCTTTTGATATGCATAATTGTGCGATATAGGCAGATGACTCATGACTGAATATGACATAAATAAACCGGAAATCCTCTACAGGATCCCCGGTTTATCTGAATGATTATTTCAGGAGAAGCTCACGCTTCATAAGTGCCAGATCAAATATATCAAGAGTCTCATCCCCGTTCATGTCGCCCATCTCCCAGTCGGTCAGGCTGCCCAGGTTCAGGAGATATTTCTGCATCATGACAATGTCCATGACCTCCAATGCACCGTTCGCATTCACATCGCCACGGATGCGCTCCGGCTCGGCAGATGCAAAAACCGGTTCGAGCACATACGCCGTTTCCTGCCCGTCAGCCTTGGTGAAGGTATAGCTGCCGTCCGTATTGCAGCGCACTGTGCAGGTGTCCGTTGCTCCGGCTGCATCCGTCACATCATAACTGCCGTCATCGAGCTTGCTGATACTGAATGCGCCTGTTATCTGACCATCCGCAGTCTTGCGCATGCTGTACACGCCGTCATTCACGGCAGGCGCCACAGGTCTGATCGCAAAAAGCTGACACGCAAAGCTCTGGTATGGGTACTGTGCAATATTGGCGCCGTTATCCTTCGACCATTCATATACATCAAGCGCACTCTTTGCATCGGAACACTTGGAGAGAATGCCATAGTTGTTGCCCTCCTGCACGAGCCGGAACAGCTGGTTGTCTGCGCCCGTGTAGCTTTGCAGCTCGACATTCGTGCCGTCCGCAGCGCTGTTTTCTGCCACGGCAATGACCTTGCCCTCATCGCCGAGAGAAGCGATGCGGCACCAGCCGTTTTCCTCCGCTATGATCCGGAACTGCTGCGCAAAGCTGCCGTTGAACGCCCATTGCCGGAGGTTCGTGCCCTCCTCTGTCTTACCCTCCGGGAGATCAAGAGACATGCCGCTGTTCTGGTTGATGATATAGTAGCTGACGCCGGAAAGCAGATCCGTTTCGCCAATCTGCAGTGATGCACCGGGCATTGTATTCTTCACGGAATCCCAGTTGAACACGAGATCGCTTGCCGGATCGTTCAGCACCAGATCCTCCATGCGATCATAGGCCTCCGTCTTGCTGCCCCAGATGCAGATGTTGATGCCGGTCGCCGTGAAGCACATCCGCTTCACAGGTGCAGTGGCTTCATCCTCCTGCACGATGAAGGTGCCTTTGTATGTTACACCGCCCCAGGTGAAGCTCATGTAGGGCGTCCCGTTCCGCATTTCCCATGTCGCTGTGATGTCGCCAGTCACGGTGCCGTCCTCATGCAGTGTGATGCTGATGGGCTTTTCCACGTCGGCAGACTTCTCATTCTCAAACTTCTGGTTCGGGTTGTGCCAGATAAGGCGATAGTCGCCCGTGACGGCTTCGGGCGTGTGACCGTTCGGGGAGATCGACTCGCCGGAATACTCATACGGTGCCGCCGAGAACCAGCCGTCCTCGTTCATCACAAGCTGATGCACACGCACCTCGTGTGCACCGTAATTATCATCAAATTTGTTATGGTAGATGACATAGAGCTTTCCGTCATCGTCCATGAGTGCGGAGTTGTGACCCTGTGCGGTGTTGGGCTTGGCGTTGCAGTCCCACTGGTAATTCGACATGAGCCGCTGCCCGATGTTACCGGCAATATTATCCCCGCCCGCTGCATAAATGGCAGAATTCCCGTTCATATCCACATACGGCCCGGCAGGGTCCTCGCTGCGGAAGATGCGCATATTGTAGCCGCCCTTGTTATTGAAATAGCCATAGGACAGGAAGAGATAGTAGTATCCCTTGTCCGAACCGGGTGCCTTCATGTATTCGATATACGGCCCCTCACCGGACACCCAGTGACCGCCTGCCACATGTGTGCCGAGGTAGGCATCCGACTGGACGGCACCGCCGTTCGATCTTGTCGGATACTTGACGTTGTAGTCTCGCAGACCGGTGTTTTCGTCCAGCTCCAGCATATAGATCCCGCCGAACCACGAACCATAGACCATCCAGAGATTCCCGGCTTCATCATAGAACACACCCGGGTCGATGGCGTTCGTGCCGTACTCTGCATTCCATCTGCCGGCATTGTTCAGGTAGCGGGAAAGGTCGGGGTTCGCACCGAGGACTTTCTCGACATCGGTGTTCTTGTAGCTGTTGGCGGCATTCGCAGGCTTTGTCTCAAAACCGGAATACACAATAGTATCCACATATTTGTAAGGCCCTTCAAGGTTGTCAGCGGTGCAGAGGACAATGGACGAATGCCAGTTCTCACCATTGACGGAGAGATACATGCAGTACTTGTTCATTACCGGATTCCAGACGATATCCGGTGCCCAGAGATTGCCGGAAAGGTCATACCCAGCGGACGTATTCGCCCAGGTGTTCGCTTTGGCAAGGTCGGTGTAGATGTCCTTAAAAAAGGTCGTGGTCTTCGTTCCGGTGTTGGAATTGGCAGCCCATGTCCAGTTCACAAGGTCGTTCGACCGTGCAGCCCCCAGGTGCGAGCCAATGATGAAATAGCTGCCGTCCTTGTCCTTGATGACGGACGGATCGTGAACGGAGACACGGCTCCCGGCGGCGGAAACAGCGCTGACCGGCAGTGCGGAAAGCAGCAGTCCCATGGACAGCAGCGCTGCAAGTATTCTTCTTTTCTTCATACGCAAAACCCTTTCTGTTTTATCATACCCTTTTGCCCTCTCTATCCGGAGGGTTCTACACCAATTATAACGGATTATGTCAAAAATGTCTATGTCTTTTTTAGTCCTGTTTGTGATAGTTTTGCAAAGCAGCTTTTCTTCATGAAAAATAATGTTGCATTCCGGACAGATCTATGATATAATAGTACACAGAACCAGAACAGGGGGTGCGCCAATGAAAAAACGTCTGCTGATCGGCATTGTTGCGATCGAGCCGAATTATGAACGCACAGCCGGTGTGATCGAGGGTATCATCCGGCAGGCATTCAAGTCCGACTGCGACATCGCCGTGCTGTCCTCTGTCTACCACCTGAACAAGACCACAAATTCGTTCCGTATGGAGGAGCAGAGCATCTTCGAACTGATCCTTTCCGGGCGGTTTGACGGTTTCCTGTATGATCCCCGTTTTGTCTATCATCCCGATGTTGCCGCCCGTCTGGACAAGCTCCTGCGGAAAAGCGGCAAGCCCGTGATGACCATTGACGGCGGCGATGCACATCCCTATTTTGACAACACCGCCGCTGACGATTGCCGCCCCTTCCGTAAGCTGACCGAGCATCTGATCGAGGAGCACGGCTTTACAAAGATCTACTGCCTGACGGGTCCCCAGAAATTTCCGGATGCGGTGCAGCGGCTTGCAGGGTATTTCGAGGCAATGGAAAAGCATCAACTGCCCTATGAGAAAAGCTGGTACCGCTACGGCGATTTCTGGAAGGATGCTGCAAGAGAGCTCGCCGCTGACATCCTCGAAGGAAAACTCGAACAGCCGGAGGCGATCGTCTGCGGCAACGACATCAGCGCAAAAGCACTCATCGAAGCGCTCGAAAACGACGGCCTGCTTGTGCCGGAGGACATTGCCGTTGCTGGATTCGACTGCGAGAGCGAGGATTTTGAGGCGGACAGCCGCATCACGAGCTACCGGCGCGCAAATTTCCAGCTCGGCGCCGATGCGTTCCGGCGGCTCTACCGCACGATCTCAGGCGGGATCCCTGCCCGTGTGCATGACAGCCGGGAAGGACTGCGCCTTGGACTGACCTGCGGCTGCCGGGGCATCACCCGGCTCACAGCAAGGGAACAGCACGAGAAGGCCACAAGGCGTATCTTCCGCAGCGGTCTGGAAAGCGAAGACATGGTCATCCGGTATGCACAGGAACAGAGCTTCCCGGAAATGCTGCAAAGGATCACAGGTATGGCGTACTATCTTTACCGGATGCGGCATTTTGCCATCTGCCTGACGGAGCCGTTCTGCCAGTCGATCGAACAGGGCGCACAGCTCCGAACGCTGACACATGAGAGCGAAATGCGCATTGCTTCCGAGCGGTTTGATGACGGAAGGCTCGCTTATCCGGACATGGCATTCCATGCAGATGATGTGCTCCCGTTCTTCGGGCAGGACAAGCCCTGTGCCTATTTTCTGACACCGCTGCACAGCGAGAACATCTGCTTCGGCTATGCGGCACTGTCTTTCGGCAAGCTTCCCTGCACCTACGACAGCACCTATATCCGCCTGATCGGCGAGGTCAACACACTCCTGACACTGTTCCAGAAGCGGCAGCTCGGTGTCCATGCGCTGACCGCTTCGCAGACCGATCCAGTGACCGGATTCCGGACATGGCAGGCGTTTCGTCCGGCATCGGGATACAGCCTTGTGTATGTGGAGATCACGGATTTCAAGCTACTGTTCTGCCAGCTTACGCCGGAGGAGCTGCACAAGCGGCTACGTGCGTTTGCAGAGATCCTGCACAGCGCCCTACATCCGGATGACATCGCTTGTGCGCTTTCGCCGGACGGCATTGCGGTCTTCACCAAAGATACCAAGCTTCTGGAGACGCTCTTCCCGGCGCTCCGTAAGGGTAGCCTGTACCATCGGCTGCCGTTCACCGTCAGCGAAGCGATCACCCCTGCGCAAAGCCCGGAACTGATGCTCCAGCAGGCCATGCTGCGGGTGCAGTTCACCTATTCCATGCGTAAGAGCAGCGAACGGGATGCACTTTTCGACAAGCTCTGCCAGTTACAGGCGGACATCCGCAGCCATCCCGAACGGGAATGGCGCATCGAGGACATTGCCGACATGCTCCACATCAGCCGGGGGCATCTCCAGAAGTCCTACAAGCAGTACTTCGGAACAGGCATCATCGAGACCGTCATCACGCTGCGGATGGAGCGTGCGAAAGAGCTGCTTGCCGGAACGGAGCAGAGCGTTACGGAGATCGCCGAACGCTGTGGCTATGCATCCTATGTCTACTTCACCAAGCAGTTCAAGCGTGCCATCGGAATGACACCGAGTGAATACAGAGAAGTACACAGAAGCGGGGCAGAATGACTGCTCCGCTTCTTGTGTCATATTGTGTTTTGAAAATCAATTCTTTGCGCTGCAAAAGCGCATAGCAAACTGCGCCAGGATAGATTATCTGCAAAATCGCATCTTTTTTCCCATAGGCAACCCCCTCGAAATCGTTTATAATGGATACAGAAAACGGGATCGGAACGAAACAGAAAACCATTTTAACATGTTCAAGGGGGTATTTTTTTATGAGAAAACTGCAACTCACCAAATGCCTCGGCGCTGCATTGCTCAGCACAGCGATGCTGCTGACCGCAATGCCGTCCGTATCGCAGATGCCGGTCAGCGCCGCCGGTGATCTCATCGTCAACGACTGCTTCTGGAAGGATACCAGCGGCAACAACATCTATTCCCAGGGCGGCGGCATCTTCCAGTTCGGCGATACCTATTACTGGTACGGCGTACACTACAAGGGCGCTGAGACCTACGCAGCCAGCCCGACCAAGAAGAACGAGGACACCTCGTTTGTATCCGTGTCCTGCTACTCCTCCAAGGACTTAGTCAACTGGAAATTCGAGAACGATGTCCTCACGCCGAGCTCCAAGGGCTGGAACTGGGCGTACTGGGTCGGCAGACTGGGCGTTGCCTACTGCCCAAAGTCGAAGCAGTATGTCCTTGTGACACAGTATAACGACTCTGTTCTGTTTGCGTCCTGCTCCACGCCGACCGGCAATTTCGAGGTCAAAAACGTACAGGATCAGATCCAGAATGTGCAGAAGCAGGGCACCGGCGACCAGACGATCTTTGTTGATGATGACGGTCAGGCTTATCTCATCTGCTCCAACAAGGGCGGACGTGGGCACCAGTATGTGGCAAAGCTCCGGGATAGCGACTACCTCGCCGCAGAGCCTGCGGTAGAAGTCGCCAAGGGCTCCGGGCGTGAGGGCAACTGCATGTTCAAGTACAAGGGCAAGTATTACTTTTGCGCATCTGATCTCCACGGCTGGAATTCCTCACACAGCTACTACATGGTCGCAGACAACATCTACGGCCCCTATACCAAGTGGGATGTCATGGAGGGAACGGACGAGGATTTCTCGCATGTGACGCAGACCGGCTTCTTCTACACCGTGAAGGGAACCAAGCAGGAGACCGTCCTCTACTGCGGCGACAGATGGAGCGATTTTGCCGGCAACGGTCTCGGCTATAACCAGTGGGTGCCGCTGACTGTGGACGGGAACCATGTGAAATTCAACTCCGTATCGGAATTTCATTTCAATGCGCAGACCGGCGAATGGACAGTCGGCGAGAACAACAACTATATCCTGAACCCGACCTTTGAGGCGGACAGAGTCTCGCAGTCCACCATGGCGGGCTGGAAAAATGGGGGCTCCGGCAATTCCAACTCCAAGGGCGGTCGCACCGGTAACTGGTGTATGCAGCACTGGAGCGATCAGGATTTCAAGGGAACGCTCTCCCAGAATGTCACGCTCCCCAACGGCACCTACACGCTGAAAGCCTACGCCAAGTCGAGCGGCACCATCAACCAGAGCTACATCTACGTCAAGGGCTACGGCGGTGCAGATCAGCAGGTCAACATCAAGGATGCGGGCAGCAACTGGAAGGAAGTCACCATTCCTGATATTCAGGTCACAAACGGCAAGTGCGAGGTCGGCATTTACACCGATGCCAAGGCGGGCGCATGGGTCAAGACGGATGACTTTACACTCATCGGGAAGTCCGGCGATGTACAGCCTGTGACGGAAGCGCCCACTGAACCGCCTACTGAAGCAGCACCCTTACAGGGAACGCTCATCCGGGATGTGCAGATCGCTGATACGACGAACGCTGCCGGGTGGAGCATTGAGAACGGGCTCAAGACCGGGGATGCCGTCTTTGGCGACCGGACGTTTACATTCACAAGTGTACCTGAGAAACTGCAAGGCGCTGAATGGCTGAAAACCGCCTGCAACTCCAAGAAGTTCGGCGGCGATCAGGCAAGCTTTACCGTAGCGGAGGATGCGACGGTATTTCTCGGCGTGGACGCCCGTCTGGAGCAGGATACTCCGGCATGGCTCTCCGGCTGGACAAGGACAGCCGATGCCCTGACCGATGACGGTGACCCGCAGGTAACCTACCAGATCTATCGCAAGGATGTGAAGCCCGGCGAGACCGTGACGATCGGCGTGAACGGTGTTGCCAACAGCGTAAATTTCTTTGCCGCCGTCAAGCCCTACGAAGCACCGTCGTCCTACCTCCGCAGTGACATGAACCGTGACGGCGAGATCGACATTTTTGAT
Organism: Oscillospiraceae bacterium; assembly: GCA_024684395.1. Lineage (GTDB taxonomy): Bacteria > Bacillota > Clostridia > Oscillospirales > Ruminococcaceae > UBA3855. The sequence goes on along the minus strand of JAIKWY010000105.1, from coordinate 42,304 downwards.
CTTGGACTGCTCAAACGTGGGCTGCTCTACGGCATGGATGCGCTGACCTCCGGCATTGGCGATGTGAATGCAGACGGCAAGACCAATGTCCTCGATGCCGTTCACCTGACCAAGTATCTGCATGGTCATGCCGTGATCGAGCCGGCATATTGTACTGAGGGCGAAGCAGTTGCCCCGGCAGATCCGGAACCGACCGAAGCCGCTGATGAGGTGTCTGTCAGGCAACTGACCGGTAAACGCCAGATGGAGTATCTGAACCGTGGCGTGAGTGCGGTCAGTAATGGCAAAGACGTGTTCATAAGCTGGCGCAGTCTTGCATCGGATCTGCCGGAAACGGCGTTCAATGTGTACCGTACCACGGACGGCAAGACGGTAAAACTAAATGATGCCCCCCTCACCGGGGGTACCAATTTTACAGACAGCACGGCTGATCTGAAAATAGATAACAGCTACACTGTCAAGGCAGTCGTAAACGGCAAAGAGCTCGAAACCGACAGCAACGATACGCTCCCGGCAAATTCCACGCAGAATGTACGCATCGTCAACATCAAGCCGGGAAGCCAGATCCATTTTGTCTGGGTTGGCGATTTTGACGGCGATGGGACGTATGATTATCTTGTAGATCGTAATACGGACGAGCACCAGAAGCTCGAAGCATACAAGAGCGACGGCACCTATCTCTACACCATCGACCTCGGCTACAATTCCGAGAACAAGAACAACATTTCCCCCGGCGCTTCCGCCATTGATGTCGGCATGTGGGACGGTGTGACGGTCTATGACATGGACTGCGACGGCATTGCAGACATTTGCCTGCGCATTGCGGACGGCGTGACCTTCGGTGACGGCAAGAAATATACCAACTCCAACACACAGGCGCAGGAAATTGCCGTCATTGACGGCAGGACAGGCTCCCTCAAAGCCTCGGCTCCGGTGCCGCAGGATTATGTGAATATCGGTCCGATGGCGTGCATGATGGAGATCGGCTACCTCGATGGCGAGCATCCTTCCGTTGTCTGCTGGATGAAGAACCGCAACAAAGACAAGACCTTCAACTCTGTGACCTGTGCTTATGGCTACCAGAACGGCAAGTTTCAGATGCACTGGAAGTACAAGAACGAAGTGCTGTTCAATGACCGCACGGAGTACAAGAACGGCTATGCAGAGGCGCATCAGATCCGTGTTGCCGATGTGGACTATGACGGCAGGGACGAAGTCCTGCACATGGGCTACTGCCTGAACGGTGACGGCTCCCTGCGGTATCACATCGACGAGATCGTCCACGGAGACCGCTGGTTTGTCGGCTCATTTGATAATGCCAACAACGGCAATGAAATGATGGGCTACGGCATTCAACAGAATAATCAGTTCGGGCTGCTCGAATATTACTACAATGCCTCGACCGGAAAGATGATCTGGACGAATTATGCCAAGGAAGGCACGGCAGATGTCGGACGCGGCAACATCGGCGACATTGATCCTCGGTATGACGGCTTCGAGTGCTGGTCGTTCCAGGGGCTCTACAACCACAACGGCAAGCGGATCGGAGATAACGTGCTGTATCCGTGCATCCGTCTCTGGTGGGATGGCGATCTCCTTTCGGAATCCTACAACGACAAGAAGTTTGAGAAGTTCAATTACGAAAACGGTACTGTAGATCGTCTGCTTTCTCCTTGGAAACTGACCGATGCTACCGGATCCGAACGCGGTGCGCCGATGTTCTATGCAGACATCACCGGCGACTGGCGGGAGGAGGTCATCATGACAAGCTCCGATTATTCCAAGCTTGTGATCCTGGAAACGACCGACCCGACCGACACCCGGCTCTACTGCCTTGCACAGAATCCGTGCTACCGCAATTGCATGACGGCAAAGGGCTATTTCCAGTCCCACATGCTGGATTATTATCTCGGTACGGGGATGCAGCTGCCGGAAACACCTGACATCCGCATCATCCATTGAAACTTCTTCATAACCCCCCTTTTCAGGCAGCTTCCGGTTCCGATCCGGAGGCTGCTGTTTGCATAATTGGTGCGTGATTATGGCGGATAATAGGGGTGATGGACAACACCGCATATGTACTCCAGAAGATCCAGTCTGCCTTCATCGAGAATCATGTCAGCTATGTGTTTGAAGCGATTTCACGTGAGCTTTTTGCCGCTTACTGCACATCCGGGAAAACGGATTTTGTGCCAGATACATATCATCATAGGTGCATCGTCCCATGCAGAGTTGTACCAGTTCTGTTATATCACATGATGAGAGGGATTTCATGCGGTTCTTCATGACAAAGAGAAACTCATATAGACATGTCATCATTCCAGATGGGATACTCAGATCATTTATCGTCATAAAAACACGGCAAGCCATTGACTGCAACTGCTTTTTAGCGTATAATGGAAGGAGACGGTTCTATGTTAATGCTTTTTAGAGATGCCATTACTCTAAAATACATCATTTCGGAGGTGTCCCCCATGCTCAAACCCGGCCTATACGAACAAGTCATCAACAAAGACCTATCCGGCGAGATAGATACCGCTGCACAGCTGATCGACAAGCGCAGTATCGACAAGGCAGAAGCGCCGCAGGTGCTGGCCGGCGATCTGTCCGAGGTGATTGAGAAGGGGCTTTCCTGCCTTGCGGGTGATGATATTGAGGGGCAGCTCGGGCTTGCCAACAGGATCGTCTCGGCAGTGACCGAGCTTACCGGCGATGCGGAATTTGACGGCCTGAGCGTCGATCAGCGTGCGGAGCAGCTTCTTGCGGTTGCCAATAGGCAGAACAATGCCGATGCTGTGCGGGGGCACATCACGATGACACGCCCCGAAACTTCCCTCGCCTCAAGCTCACTGTTCACGGGTGCCGACCATGAACCGCAGATGATGACCGAGCTGAAAAAGGAGATCGTTTCCGCCGACAGGATTGATCTGCTCGTTTCCTTCATCAAGTGGAGCGGGCTTGTGCTGATTCTGAATGAGCTCACCGACTTCACCAACCGCGGCGGACAGCTGCGTGTGATCACAACTTCGTATATGGGTGCAACGGATGTGAAAGCAGTGGAAGAACTGCGCAAGCTGCCCAATACACAGATCAAGGTGTCCTACGACACGGAACGTACACGGCTCCATGCAAAATCCTATGTGTTTTATCGTGATACAGGCTTTACCACGGCCTATGTCGGCTCATCGAATATGTCCAATGCCGCCATGACCAGCGGCCTCGAATGGAATCTGAAAATCACAGCACACGATCAGCCGCATACCATCCGAAAGATCATCGCTACTTTTGAAAGCTACTGGAACAGTACCGATTTTTCGCTGTATTCTGCCGATGACAGACAGCATCTGTTGCAGGCGCTCAAAGCGGAGAAATATCACGGAGAGAACACTGACTACAGCTTTGATATTCGTCCGTTTTCCTATCAGCAGGAGATACTTGATAAGCTGACCGCCGAGCGCTCTATCCGGGGACACTACAAAAATCTTGTCGTTGCGGCAACAGGTACAGGTAAGACTGTTATTTCCGCTTTTGATTACAAACGCTTCCGGCAGCAGAACGGACATGCAAGGCTGCTCTTTGTGGCACACAGAAAAGAGATTCTGAAGCAGAGCCTTACATGCTTCCGCGGCGTACTCCATGATGCAAACTTTGGTGAGCTTTTCTATGGAGGTGTTGTGCCGGATAGCCTTGATCACCTGTTTATCTCCATCGAGACGTTCAATTCACAGGCACTGGATCAGATCACATCGCCTGACTTCTATGACTTCATCATCGTGGACGAATTCCACCACGCTGCTGCACCGACTTACCAGCGGCTGCTTGCCTATTATCAGCCGAAGATCCTGCTCGGACTGACTGCTACACCAGAGCGTATGGACGGCAAGTCGATTCTGCCGTATTTCGAGAACCGCATTGCTGCGGAGATCCGCTTGCCGGAAGCGATCGACAGAAAGCTGCTCTGTCCGTTCCACTATTTTGGCGTGTCGGATGATGTTGATCTGCACGACATCAAGTGGTCACGTGGAGGCTACGACAGGACAGCGCTTTCCAATATCTACACCGGAAACGATATGCGCGTCATGCTGATTCTGAAAGAGCTGAACAAGTATGTCGCAGATCTGGAGCAGGTCAAGGGACTTGGCTTCTGTGTCTCGAAAGAGCACGCCGAGTATATGGCGCTGCGTTTCAATGAGCATCATATCCCTTCCATCGCTCTGACCGCCGACAGCAAAAAGGACGAACGTGATTCGGCACAGGCGAAGCTGGCAAACGGTGAGATCAGATTCATTTTCACGGTAGACCTGTACAACGAGGGCGTGGATATTCCCGAGGTCAATACGGTCATGTTCCTGCGTCCCACAGAGAGCCTGACTGTGTTCCTGCAACAGCTCGGGCGTGGTCTGCGTCTCAGCGAGGGCAAGGACTGTCTGACGGTGCTCGACTTTATCGGTCAGGCGCACAGCAAATACAACTTTGAGTCGAAATTTGCAGCACTGCTGGGCAATACGCAGCGCAGCGTCAGACACGAGATCGAGACCGGCTTCCCGTTGCTCCCGAAAGGCTGCTATATCAAGCTGGAGAAACAGGCGCAGAAGTATATCCTCGACAATATCCGGCAGGCTGTGGGCAATAAGACCGCCCTCATCAAGAAGCTGTCCACCTTCACAGAGGACAGCGGAAGGCCGCTGACCCTTGCCGATTTTCTGGACTACTATCATCTCGATCTCAGTGCGATTTATAGTACGAAATGCAGCTTTGCAAGGCTTTGTGTGCAGGCAGGCGTTCAGGAGGATTTCTCCGAGGAAATAGAGGACGTCATCACCAAGGCGCTGCCCCGCCTGTCCTATATGGATTCACACCGCTTGATCGAGCTTGTTGTCGATTATCTGCCTGAAATCAGCAGGTATCGCATCGAGGATTTCGATGGTGTTCAGCAGAAAATGTGGCAGATGCTGCAATTCACCATCTGGCAGAAATCCAATGAGGATTGCGGCTTTACTGACCCGCTGGAAGGATTCCGCCAGATTGCAAAGTCGCCTGTCATGCTTGCAGAGATGCTGGAACTGCTGTACTACAATTACGAGAAAATCGACTTCATCGACGAGCCTGTACAGACGGAGTATGATTGCCCATTGGACGTGCATTGCAGCTACACCCGTGACCAGATCCTCGTGGCGCTTGACTTCATGAAGCCGGATACCGTCCGTGAGGGTGTGAAGTATCTGGAGGACAAAAAGACCGACCTACTGTTTGTCACGCTCAACAAGTCGGACAGGGACTATTCTCCTACGACGATGTATCATGATTATTCGATCAACAGCGAATTGTTCCATTGGCAGAGCCAGAGCACCACAACACCGCAGAGCAAAACCGGTCAGCGCTACATCCATCATCGCCAGATGGGAACGTATGTGATGCTGTTTGTCCGTGAATACAAGAGTACCAAGCTCGGTGCGGCGCCGTATACATTTCTGGGACTTGCAGATTATGTCAAGTCGGAGGGCTCAAAGCCGCTGGACATCGTGTGGAAGCTCCGGAAGCCGATTCCTGCGAAGTATCTCCGGAAGACCAATCAACTGACTGTGGGGTAAGAGCATGAAAACGATCAAGGTTGTTGCGGCTGTGATATGCGATTCGTTACAGGAGAAAAGCCGCATTTTCGCCACCGCAAGAGGCTATGGCGATTTCAAAGGCAAGTGGGAATTCCCCGGCGGCAAGGTCGAACCCGGAGAGACGCCGCAGCAAGCTCTGGTACGGGAGATCCGGGAGGAGCTTGCGACTGAAATCAGAGTCGGCGACCGGATCGGGACGATCGAATATGATTATCCTGATTTTCATCTGTCAATGGACTGCTTCTGGTGTGAGGTCATAAAGGGCGATCTGGTTTTGCTGGAGGCACTGGATGCAAAGTGGCTCACGCGGGACGAGCTGGATCGTGTGGAATGGCTGCCGGCGGATCTTGAGATCGTTAAGCGGATTGAGAAATGTATGAAATGAGGGTATATGATTGTTCCCATCATCCAAACATAATACAGGAGCCTACGGAGAAATGATCTCCGCAGGCTCCTCATTATGTCGTCATGCCGCTTCCGATCGAGATCGACAGCGCTGTCTCAGCGAGATACAGCAACAGCATCAGCAGCGCTGCAAACGGAACAAATAAAAACCAGTTCCATAGCAAAAGCTGCATTGTATAGCTCATAATAACCTCACGTAAAGAAATGTTTTACGATATCCTCCAACTGCCCCGCAATCCCCCTGAACTCCCGGTTCAGATCCAGCGTCCTTGCACCGATCCGGCTGCCGCCAATGACAAACGGTTCACCCTCCGGGAACAGTTCTTCCTCAGTCTTTGCATAGAGCAGCAGGCCTGAAACATTGCCGCTATTGTCCTTGTCCATGTTCTTCACATAGGCGAAGATCTGGTACAGATGCCCAGAGCGCAGCGTTTCCTTCGAGTAGTTCTGCACCATCGACTTGCCGTAATACTTCGCATCAATGATGAGTGTTTTGCCGTCCTTCTGCAAAGTAATATCCGTCTGCATCGTGGGGAGGAACTGGATCATCGTCTGGTCAGGCTGCTCGGTCAGATTCCAATCCACCTGTACAGCATTCGGATGCAGCTCGCGATGATGCTGTCTGTAATACTCCAGAATGAACCGCTCATAAAGCCGTTCCATATGCTCATCCGAAAATTCGATCAGCTTGTAGTTTCCGTCCTCCGTTGTTTGCAGCAGGCTGTTCAGCACCAGATAGCAGATATTCAGCAGCAGCTCATAATTCCGGTTGTTCCGCTGGTAGATCAGGCGGTTCCATGCGATATGATCCGGCTGGATCAGCGTGACATTGCCGAAAAACGGGAGCAGCCGCCGGAGCTTCTGCCTCCGCTCGGCGCTCACATCCGCTGCATGGATCAGATGGTGAATCGTGACTTTCAGGATCTGGTTGTAGAGATTATCCTCGGAAAACTCGTCATATTCGCAGGCAATCTTCTGCTTATGCTGCGCTTTCAGGGCGATCGTTGCATTGAGCTGCACCTTGCCCCTGATGACGGACAGATCCTCCTGCATCGGCACATACGCGCGGTACAAGCCCTGCTTGACCTGCCGTGAAACGCCCTTTTCGAGGATCTCCGCAAACAGATCATGGATCTTCTCGAAATCCTCGCCAGCAACCTGCTGATAATCTTCTTGCTTCAGGATCTGAAAGGCATAGGACAGCATGTAGTAGATGTTCCGGATGAAAATGCCCTTGTCAACTGTCATAGTCCTCACCTAATGCCTGATAGAGCACCTTTGCCCATTCTTCGACTTTTTTGCCATCGTCAAACCAATATTCCTCCAGCAGCGGGACGATCTCGTATTCCACGACATTCCGCACCCACGCATCGTCGATCACAGAAGGATCCGCCGGAGAAAAATAGCTGTGCCCGATCTCAAAGCCCTTGCCGAGAGTGGTGTCCTTGCGGATGGCAGCGTTCAGCTCTCTGATCTTGGCAATGACAGTATGATACCGCTCGCAAGCGATCTGATCGGTATACGTCTTAAACCCGTTCACTGCGGCATGTTCAAACGCCGGCTGCATCGTGTAGAAGCTGAAACGTCTGCGCAGGGCATAGTCGATCATGGCGAGGCTGCGGTCGGCGGTGTTCATCATGCCGATGATGTGCAGGTTCTCTGGGATATAGAAAGGCTTGTTGTCATAGACGAGGTTCAGCTTGTATTCTGCGCCACGCTTGTCCGCCTCGATCAGCATCAGCAGCTCACCGAAGATCTTGCTCAGGTTGCCGCGGTTGATCTCGTCGATGATGAAGAAATACGGCTCATCAGGGTTCTCCTTGCAGCGGATGCAGAAATTGTAAAAGACACCACTCTGCATCTCAAATCCGCCATTGTCATTTGGTCTGTACCCCATGATGAAATCCTCGTAGGAGTAGCTCTGGTGGAACTGCACCATACAGATGCGGTTCTCGTTCTTTTCCCCGATGATGGAATACGCCAGACGTTTCGCAGCGTAGGTCTTTCCGACACCGGGTGCACCTTGAAGGATGATGTTTTTCTTTCTGAGGACGAGCGTGCGGAGTTTGTCGTATTCAGATTCTGTGATGAATACGTCATTTAAGAAACCTTTCTTTGTATATTTATGGTCAACCTTCTTTTTATAGTATTGTGATAGATCAATTACCGGAACAGGTTCACCCTTGCGTTTGGCTGTACAGATTTTTATCCACTTGGTACGAATACGACCTGCAAGCTCCCGTGTCATTTCAATCGTCATGCCAAGTTCAGTAAGTGCCCACACACCCTTGATTTCACTGCTGATAAAACCTTCATGAGCAAGGTCGTTTCTTGCAAAGTCGATCTGATTCAGCACACGGCTTGCTCCGGTCTTTTCATAGGTAACACTAAGCTCATCATCGGAGATTCCCATCAGCTCAATTACTTTCTCATGAGCTTCTTTTCTCGTTGCACTACCGCCGAGGTCTTTTAATGCTTGGATCAATGGGGAAAAGTATTTCAGAAACTCGGAGTTTGAAACAGTAAGTGATTCTGTGGTATTATCGTCACTTCTGACAATTGACCTACTACTCCAGTTTTTAATCAGCCACTGCGCAGCATCGGGTTTAATAGATATTCCCGACCCTCGTGGACTCCATTGTTGATCAGGAAACAATTCAATTAGTTGTTCCTGTGGAATAATCTCCTCCGTCTTATAGTCTATCGTATTAGTAATTGTAATATCAACTAAACTTATTCCATTTTCCTCATAGCTGTCGCTTGCTGCGTACCCGGTTGCTACAATTCCCTTTGGTTCAACTCCTAATCTGATAATGTAGATCCTGTCGCCCTTTTTGACTTGTTTACTATGGCATCTCCATGACTCAAAATACTCTTCACCATTTCTGACGGTCTTCAACATGGTATAGTAGTTGTACTTTTCATCAACCCCTTCCCAGTCATAGTTCTTGGGATTCCATGCCAATAGCCATGAATTCGTTACTTTCTGTTCCATCGTTTCCAATGCCTCTTTCAGCTCATCCCGCAGTCTCCACACATAAGCGCCCTTGGTATCTTTCCCCGCAGGATGTCCTACATATAGAATCGGCCACCACTTTGCATTGTCGCTGATCTCATCCTTGATCAAGGGGCAGTCGGTTTTCTTGCGAACCCGCTTCGCAAGTTTAGACGAAATAACGTTATAGAATCCGGGATCCTCGCCATACTGATCGGATAGCTCCTTACAGGTCGCCTGTCCGCCCATGTCATAGATCCGCTGCACCACCGTCAGGCTGTTCTCGTCGAACACTTCCGCATCCGCCAACAATGCACGCCAGTCCTCAACAGACAGCCCGGGATCGTATTCCTCGGGGGTGGGGAACCATCCGCCCTCATGCTCAGTAGCTTTTGCTGAATCATCCAGATAAAACCGTGCAACATAAAAGCCAAAATCAATCGTTGCCGTCACCAACTCCGGATCCGGATAGCACGATTCTGTCAAAGCACCCTGCAACATCTGCCGGATCTCGCCGTCAGCCTGCAAGATCTTCCGGATCTCATCATACATCCGATAGCCGCCGATCATGGTCTCCGCAGAGCCGTTGGCTTTGGGACGATACGAATCATCCAGCAACTCCGCGCATTTCCGAAACAGCTCGTACTTATAGATATAATACTTGTCCGGATACATCAGCCACAGATAGGTGCTGATGTAATTAGTGTTCTGATAATGCTGTTTCCACTTATCCTTGCCATACTTTTGGCGCAATTCCCCAGAAGTACGAATAAACCCATTGATCCTGTCAGTAAGATCAAGTCTCTCATCATAGAGCCTGCGGAACATTTCCCGGACAGCGTCATCATCCGCTTTGGCAAATTCAAGAATCATGCCTCTGGGGTAGGCATAGCCGGACGCAAGCAGATTGGAGGTCTTGTCCGTCGCTTTCTTGAACATCTCCCCGAAATCAGGAGCATCCATATCCCAGTGCTCCTGAAAATGCTTGACAGCCTCCCACTTGTACATTTCATCTGCCCAGTGGTCTGGGAAATAGTGCTTGTAGCTCTCGATCGCAGCAGCGATTTTGTTAGAATCTATCATAGCAGCCTCCCTAAGCATGTATTATATCATATTATAGTATACCATAAATTGCACAAAAAGTCAATCCAAATCAAAAAAGACTTCTCTGTTTTCACGAATGCAAGAAACTGATAAAGGCGTCTTTGAATCATAGGATGCAGAATACGCTTCCAGACCCTCTATAATCCCCCTATTCGTTCTCCTGCATCAATGATTCCATCATAAAAGTGTATCGAAACGGCTGATATTCACTCAGAAAAATATATCCAACATCCAGTATTCCCCTACGCTTTATGTGCGATAGAAGAAAAGTGGCTTATCTGCGTATGTTACTCCATTCAGTAAAACAAAACCCGTATCTCACACCGAGATACGGGTTTTTCTGTGATACATGGTTCATGAGCTTGCCCGGATTAACGCATTACAGTGAGTCGTAGCTGACCTTATTCATCATCGTCAATAACTGCGTCTTGAACAAGACCTTCCTCCATTTGACGAAGCATCTCCTCCGGCGTATACTCCTTAGTAATAAGATGCACTCCAACGACATCACTTGGATCAGGTAATGGAGGCGTATATGGCTTTGGTTCTGAATGACCAGGCATAGAATCTGGGAAATGGTCTTGCCAACTCTCAAGATCTCCTTTAGTTAGCTTACCACTTTGAACTTCATCCTTCTTTTCCATCCATGCTTGAATAGAAGCAACTAAAGAAGGATCATTAACTTTCAGAAATGTACCTTCTTCATTTACAACAGGTTCAATAATGGAATACAAGCCAAACTCAAATAGAATATGCATAATATCAGAATAGTCAACGATATTCCGTGAACGAAGGGCTGCTGGCGAAACTTGCAGCCACTCGGCCACTCTTTCAATCTGCGCATCCGTTATGAGTCTTGTGCCATTTTCCAGGTGACGCATTTCTGATTCAGATACTCCGCAGACTTTTGCCAATTCAGAAGTTCTGATTTTTTTTCTTTTCCTGATAGAACGAATCTTACTCCCAGCATAATCATTAAATTTCATAAAAAACACCTCCAAAAGGCTTGACAAACGAAAAATAATGGAGTATAATAAAAGCGATACCTGAGAGTATCGTTTTTATCATTAAGAAGAAAGGATGAGCATTATGAAAAAAACAACCGTCATCACAGAGCCCCAGGAATGCGTAACCCTCCGAGTTGAGGACTGTGCAGTTATGCTTGGTGTCAGCATGTCCGCAGCGTATGCGCTCATTGAACAGGCGTTCCAGACCGGCTCCCCGTTCAAGGTGCTTCGCATAGGCAAAGTATATCGCATCCTCAAAGCATCCTTCCTCGAGTATCTTTATGGAGAGGGTGGTGAGTAAGCATGGCTTCGATCCAACCCAAAAGGCGGAAAAATGGCATAACCTACTATGTCGTCCAGCGCTATTATGATGCATATGGCAAAGAGCATCAGTACAATATCCACTGCGCCAATCTCCGCGAGGCACAGCTTCTTCTGCCGTATGTAGAGGCTGCCGAGCGGGAAGGACGCAAATACGGCGAAAACCTCCCGTCGAGGAAGAAAGCCGTTGTTACCAGATCTGTACTGACCGTCAAGGAGCTTGTCAATCTCTACTTTGAGCAGGGCAATGCCAACCGCAAATGGGAGGCAAGCACACTGAAAAGCAAGGAATCCGTCAACCGTAACTACATCACGCCGTATATCGGGGATGCGCTTATTACGGAGCTCCGGCCAAGTGACATTCAGCTCTACTACAATGATCTGCTGACGAAACCGGCTGCCCGGGGCAATCATAAAGGCGATCCGGGGAACGTTACCCCTCGCACTATCCGTGAGGTACAGAAGATCCTTCGTCCGGCGCTGATGCTTGCCGTGAAGCAAGGCTACATCGACTCCAATCCGGCAATCGGCGCGGAACTGCCGAAGGAGGAGAAGTACGAACGTGAGCAATGGACAGAGGACGAATTCAAAACAGCGCTCCGGCTCTGTCAGGATCCCGAGCAGCGCCTGATGATGCAGCTCATGTTCAGCTGCACACTGCGAACCGGCGAACTGCTGGGGCTGGATTGGCAGGACTTGCATCTCCGTCCGAAGCAAGGGAAGCCGTATCTGCAAGTACGGCAGGAGCTTGCACGTCTGAGCCAGAAGGCCATTGACGACACCAAAACCGTGGTTTACCGGATCTTTCCGTCCGCCACAGGACGGGATACCGCCACAAAGCTGGTGCTCAAAAAGCCCAAGACAGACAAGAGTGTCCGACGGATCTATCTTTCAGCAACACTTGCCGGGAAACTGGCTGCCCATCACGAGGAACAGCGCAAGTCTCCGGCCCGGTCGCTGGACATCTATCAGGACTACGGGCTTGTCTTCTGTCAGGACATCGGTCGGCCGATCACCCATGAGATGGTCGCAAAGCGCTGGAAAAAGTTCCTGGGAACGACCGAACTGCGGGAAGTGGGATTCTACAGTCTGCGCCATTCCGGTGCCACTGCAAAGCTCCGGGCATCCCACGACATCAAGGCAGTGCAGGGAGACATGGGACACAGCACCACGGACATGCTGATGAACACTTACGCAGCAATTGTGGATGAGGAGCGGCAGAAGCTGGCCGATGAGATGGAACAACTTCTGTTCGCCCCTGACGATCCTGTGGATGAGGACGAAAACGCCTGAATCCACTGTACACACTACAGCAAACCACACGGAACAGGCGGTCTCGTTGGCGCATGTTGGCGCATGAGCCTTCCGGAGCCCCGCAGGACTGCAATCCTGTTGGCGTTTTTTGCAGGCCGCCTGACCAGTTTTAGAGTTGACATCTGTTAGATGTTCTAACAGATCTGGTTTTTGCAGTGCGATACACCAACAGCGAAAACGCACGCAATATCGTACATTTTCGCTGTTGTAAAGCGTCCCGGACAGGAATCGAACCTGCGGCGTTTCGCTTAGGAGGCGAACCCTCTATCCTACTGAGGTACCGGGACATATTCAATTTGAAACAGAAAAGGCATACGCTCGCGCGATTGTTTAGGAGGCGTCCGCTCTATCCTACTGAGCTACCGTGGCGTATCTATTCCGAGCCGCAAACAAGCGACCTATATCATTATACCACATCCCGCCGGAAAATGCAATACTTTCCGGCTATTTTTTGTATGCCAAAACGAACATGCCCCTGAGTCTGCAGACCCAGGGGCAGTTGCTCACTTCTTTGCTCTCTCTGCAACGATGGAAGCCATCTCGCCGACATTCTTCATGCCGGAGACCTCCTTCATCTGGAAGCGCATCTTGAACTCCTTCTCCACAGCGGCGATGAGGTTGATGTGCTCCAGGCTGTCCCAGTCCTCGATGTCCTTTGCAGATGTGTTATCGCTCAGCACGATGGAATCATCGTCGAACACATCCCGGAAAACCTTCGTGAGTCTTGCCATTACCTGATCCTTGTTCATACTGTACTCTCCTCCTTGATCTTGATCACGTGGTTCTGCGGCTGATAGTCCGCAGTCGCCAGCTTCCATACACTGTTGCCGTCCGCATCCTCCGAAGTTTTCTCAAACCCGAAGGTGCCGTACAGCTCCTTGACCATAGCGTTCTTGGCGGTCGGATAGTAGTAGCCGATGATCTCGGTGATGCCCTGCGCCCTGGCAGCCTTCACCAGCTCATCGAGCATGGCAAGCTCCATGTCACGCTTGAGCACACGGCAGCTCATCAGCCACAGCTCCATGTGAAGTGTGGTCTGCTCCTTCTTACCGATGACCACGGACACGATGCCGTTGTCACCGAATTTATCCTCAAGCCGCCCATACAGACGGATGTAGTCCGGGCTTGCTGCCGTTTCCTCCATCTCGGTCTGCGTGTAACGCTTGGTGGTCACGTTGAACTGGTTGCTCTTGTTGGTGAGCTGGGTGATGCGAGGGAGGTGGATCTCGTCGAAATCCCGGATCTCTGCCACCATGTCGAGGCTCAGCAGGAAGTCCTGATAATTCCCGAACTGCTGCGCCGCCGCCTGACGCTGCGCATTTGCCTTGTACATCTCCGTGCGCTTGGCATCGTCGCCCGAAAGGCTCGTCACCTCAAAATAGCCGCTGCGGTCGATCGCTAAGATGCACTGCTCCACGGAATCGAACGCCACGACCGGCGTATCCGGCAGCTGCGCACTGACGATGGCACGCTCTGCGGGATTGTCGTCCACAAAGACAAAGCTCTCCGGCAGCAGGTTCAGCTCATTTGCCGAATCAAGCAGGTTCTGGGACTTCGGCTCCCAGTTCGCCTTGATGAGCGTGAAGTCATCCGGCTTCAGGATGCCGTCCGGATGCTCCAGACCGGAGATGGCGTTCTCGTAGTCATTCTTGGAATTGACCGTCAGCAGCACGCCGATCTGAGAATGATCCTTGATATACTGCTGGAGCTCGGCATATGCCTGCCCCATCGAGGTCTCCTGTCCGATCTCGATACCAGCCTGCCCGTCATCGCCGATGACACCACCCCAGAGGGTGTTGTCGAGGTCGAGCGCCAGCACCTTCTTATTTTTGCCCATGAGGGAGCAAACGATATTGGACAGATTATAGGCAAATTCCGGGATCGCCGGCACGGCAAGCGCATACTTGTACAGATGCCAGTACGACGGCTCCAGCCACTTGTCGAGCCCGTAGCAGGCGGAGAGATACTGGATGTCATGGATATAGAAATTCTTGTGCGAAGCCGCATAGTCATAGAACTTCACGTTCAGACGGGTGATGAAGTCGATCTTGCCCTGCGGACAGCCAGCCTCACGGTTGCCGAGCAGGCGTGTCATGGGCATCTCGAAGTTGTTCTGGATGATGGGACAGCCATATACAGAAGCAAGACGCTCCCACATCTGCTCAAAATGCGCATAGGTCTGCTCGAGCTTGTGCTCGCAGAGCTCCTTGGAATCGGAAACGCACGGCATCTCCTTGATGTTGCGGCTCGAGGTATGGATGAAGAAGAGCTCCGGCTTGAAGGCTTCAAGCTCCGGGTTCTCGAACATCGCATCCTCCCAGTAGCGGGCGTACTCGGACTCATAGAACTCCGGCACGATGCCCCGGTTCCGGAGGAACAGTTCGAGCATCTTCACGATGTCGCTCGTGGTGGAGCCGCCGAGCACAGCAATGCGCAGCTTCACATTGCCCTCATTCTCCTTGAGCTGACGCAGCAGCTTGCGGCGTCTCTGCATAATATCGGCGCTGTCAAACGGGTAGCATAATTCCTGAAGCATAGGTTCCTCCTTCATAGCCGGTCGATGACCGCAAAAAAGCGATTCCTCAGATAGCCGCAAAGCTACGCAGCTATAACAGCGGCGTAGCTTGCGTATGATCGGTTGCAAATTTCTAAATTCTTAGACGTATTGCTTTCCCGCCTTCGGCGGGAAAGCAATACAACGATCAGCCTTTGTGATCCACAGCAATACGAAACAGAATCATAAGCTATGGATTACTGGTTCATGATGGTGCGGCACTTGTCAGCATTGCCGCTGTTGGCACTGTAGGTGTTCATGGCAAAGAGCACATCGGTCACGTCGCGTTCCTTCATGAAGCTGATGATATTCTGCTCAAAGAAGCGCATATCCACGACCCAGATGTCCTCAAAGGAACTGGTCAGACACGGTACCAGTGCGTTGCCGTAGCTGTCCTTGATGATGAAGAGCGTTCTGCCGTTCTTGCAGTCGGTCTCCACATGCGTGATACGCTCATCACCGCCCATGAATACCAGATACCAGCTCGATGCTTCAAGGTTGTCGATGTTCAGCATCAGCGGTGCCTCACGCTCGTTGGTCATATCCGGGTTGTAGTAGGTGGTGGTGATGTTGTTGGTCGGCTTGTAGTAGATGAACGGCTCCGGATTGTCCTTCAATGTCTGAGAACCGGTATAGCCGTACAGCGTGCCGACATAGCCTTCCTTGACGACCGTCTCATACTTGTCGAGCGGGGCGAACGGAACGCCTGCCACATTGGCAAATTCCTCAGCGGCATAGAAGGCACCGAGCGGCTGCCAGTGGTGATCCGTGCGGGAGTAGATGGCTTCCTGCTTGTGCGGATCAAGCTTGGCAATGACGTCGATGGGCGTTACGCCGTTCAGGCAGCTGTTGATGTGGTCGATGTTCTCTGCCTCACTGTTGGATGCGTTCGCAAACTTCTTCGGCAGATAGAAGGATACAGCCGTCGGAGCGACCATCGAGTAGACGTTCACATCGGAGCCGAGCGCCGTCTTGTAGTCGTTGACGATGGATGCATAGTTCTCCGCAGCGCTCATGCTGCCGCCGAAGAGCATGATACCTCTGTCCTTGACGATGAGGATGTTATTGGCTATCTCGCCGTTGTCCTCATCCTCATAGGGATTCTCCACAGGCTCAGTGGTCTCCGGCTCTGTCTCTGCCTCAGTCTCCTCCTGCGCACCGGTCGCATCGGGATCGCCTACCGGCGCATTCTCAGTCGGCGCAGGCTTGGTCGCAGGCTCGGTCGCTGCCGGTGTCTGATCGGGATCCTTCTGTGTGGTCGGTACATTACCGATGAGCTCTGCGCCCTCGTAGGGGATGCCCAGATGCCCACGGAAATCAGAGATGATGCCCTTGAAGGTGCTGCGCATCGGCACAGCATCGTTATAAAACTCGGAAAACTCTGCGGTGAACGTGCCGTCCAGGTAGCTCTCGAAGGTGAACTTCGGGCACTTGGCAAGGTCACGGTTCTCCTCAAAGGACTGTGTCGGCCTTTTCCCGACAGCCAGGAATACAGCGATGAGCATCATGATCGTAACGATCGTCAGGACATTGAATTGCAGCGCTTTCAGCTCAGCACGCTTTCTGCGCTGTTCCTTATGATCGACCTTGACATCGAGCTCCTCTTCGCTGTAATGCGATGGATTCGCCATGTAAATGCCTCCTTGGCGGGGAGCACCCCCGTGAAACGCTTAGAATCTGTAGTAAAGGAATGCCTTTGTCGTGGCATCCACGAGCAGGATACTGCTCAGGACGAGCAGCACAGCGCAGCAGACCGTCCCGACAACGGAGATCGGTGCTTTGAGCGCCTCGTGCTTCTCGGTGATCTTCTTCGGGATGTCGAGGAGCGGGAAGCAGCAGAGCACACCGGCGATCAGCAGGAACAGGTTGTTGTAGAAAGACATCTGCTCCGCAAAGCTGAAAAAGCCGTTGGGATTGAACGGGGTCAGGTTCCGGAAGAACAGACCGAGCTGCTTGAAGTCCTCGAAATAGAACAGACCGTAGCCGATGATGATGACCAGCTTGCTGTAGATATGCCGCAGCACGATGGGCACCTTCTTCATCTTCTTTTTGCCGATCTTGGTCTCGAGCAAAATGAATGCGCCGTAGTACACGCCCCAGAGGACATAGTTCCAGCTTGCGCCGTGCCAGATGCCGGTGCAGAGCCATACGAGCGCAAGGCTCAGGTACTTGTTGCGGATGCCGAACACGGGAACGGGCATCAGGTAGTCACGGAAGAACGTACCGAGGGAGATATGCCATCTCTGCCAGAATTCCTGGATGTCCTTGCAGAGATACGGATGCCGGAAGTTCTCGTCGAAGTGGAATCCGAAGATCCGACCAAGACCGATCGCCATATCGGAATAACCGGAGAAGTCGAAATAAATATAGAGCGAATATACGATGATGCCGTACCAGGTAGCGCAGATCGTCAGGTCCTCCGGCTTGCTGCCGAGGAACTGATCCACGATGCGGAAGAGCTGGTCAGCGAGGACGACCTTCTTGGCAAGACCGACCACGAAACGGCTCAGACCATAGCTGAGATCCTGCAAGGTCGTCTCACGGTTCTCGATCTCCGCCGCAATGGTGCTGTAGCGGACGATCGGTCCCGCAATGAGCTGCGGGAACAGGCAGACATACAGGAGCAGCTTGAGCGGATCCTTCTGCGGTTCGACCTTCTCCCAGTAGCAGTCCACGACATAGGACATGACCTGGAAGGTGTAGAAGCTGATGCCGATCATCTGAGCGATCTCGGGCACCGGGAAATGGGCGCCGAAGATGGCATTGATGTTCTCGACAAGGAAGCCGCTGTACTTGAAGACGCCGATCATGCCGATGTTGAAGATCAGGCTGATGCCGACGGCGATCTTCCGGAAGATCGGTTTCGCCTTTCCGGCGCCGATGCCGCATATGTAATTGACCGCCGCACTCAGCAGCAGATAGACGATGCGCTTGGGTTCGCCCCACGCATAGAAGAGCAGGGAGAACAGTATCAGTACCATGTTCCGGTCAGAGACCCTCTTGACTGCCGCATACGACAACAGACACAAGGGCAGGAACAGGTACAGGAAAATCAGACTTGAAAAGATCATGTACGTGTCGCCTCTGTTCTACAGTTTTTGTATTCCAAACGATTTTTGATGTGCATAGCGGTGAATAAGCCGCCTTTTTATTGTACACCATTCTGAAAATTCTTGCAAGAGTTTATGAAAAACTTCAAAAAAATCATCGGAATGCACAATTTTTCTTTCTATGATGTTTGCGTTTTTATCTTGGGAAAAACCTGTTGAAAACCCAGGTTTCCACAAGCTGTCAACGATCTCCCCGCTGTTTCGCAGGGAGATCGATAGTTGCAATATGGCTATTTTACGTTAAATATCAATTTCCAGACCGACCGGGCAATGATCGCTGCCCATGACCTCCGGGAAGATCTCCGCCTTCCGGATCTTTTCAGCGATGCGGTTGGAGACGAGGAAATAGTCGATCCGCCAGCCGACGTTCTTCTCTCTCGCCCTGCCCATATACGACCACCAGGAGTAGGCATCCTTCTGGTCGGGGTGGAGATACCGGAACGTATCCGTGAAGCCTGCCGCCAGGAGCTCATCGAACTTTCCACGCTCCTCATAGGAGAAGCCGGCGTTGCCGATGTTCGCCTTGGCATTTTTCAGGTCGATCTCGTTGTGAGCGACGTTCAGATCGCCGCAGACGATGACCGGTTTATCCTTGTCGAGCTCCGTGAGGAACGCCCGCAGGTCATCCTCCCACTGCATCCGGTAGTCGATGCGGGCAAGCTCCCGCTGTGCATTCGGCACATAGAGATCCACCAGCCGGAACGTCTCGTACTCGGCGATGATGGCACGCCCTTCATCCGTATGCCCCTCAAAGTTGAAGGTCACATTCAGCGGCTCGGTCTTGGTGAACACCGCCGTGCCGGAATAGCCCTTCTTCACGGCGCTGTTGAAATACTGTGTGTAGCCCTCGAAGGAGGTCGTCACCTGCTCGGGCTGCATCTTGGTTTCCTGGATGCAGAACACATCCGCATCAAACTCCCGGAAGCGCTCCTCAAACCCCTTGGTGAGACACGCCCGGAATCCGTTGACATTCCATGAGATCAGCTTCATATGCCACCTCAGTTCGCTTTGTAGGTGCAGTGATCCTCGCCCGTCTCCTCGATGGTGAGCGTCAGATCACGGCTCGGCTTGATGAAGAACACGATCTTGTTCTTCTTGTTCCGCAGCAGAATGCCATGCTCCGTGCTGTCGATCAGCACTTCCTTGAATGCCCATTCCTGTACCGTGGTGCCGTCCGCATCCGTCAGCGTGATCGTCAGATCCATATAGCTAAACATAACTTACCTCAGCTTTCCAGGAAGACCTTGAATGCCCGGTATGCCGCCCAGACATCGGTCTTTGCCACGAGTTCATAGGGTGCGTGCATCGAGAGCACCGGTACACCGATGTCGATGGTGTCGATGTCGAGGTTGGCGATATATGCCGCAACGGTGCCGCCGCCGCCCATATCGACCTTGCCGAGCTCACCGGTCTGCCAGATGACATTGCCCGCATCGAGGATCTGCCGGATCTCGCCGACAAACTCCGCCGAAGCATCCGAAGTGCCGGACTTGCCCCGTGCGCCCGTGAATTTGGTCACGCATACGCCGTGGTTGATATAGGCGCAGTTGTTGCGCTCGAGCACCTCCGGGAAGGTCGGGTCAAAGCCCGCATTCACATCCGCAGACAGGCACTTGGAAGCGCTCATGACATGTCTGCCGTTCGCCTTGAAGCACTCCGCTAAGTCCATGAGGAAATATTTCAGATAAGAAGAGCACAGACCCGTGTTGCCGTCGCTGCCGGTCTCCTCCTTGTCGGTGAGGATGACAACGCTCGTGTGTACGGGCTTCTCCACGTCGAGGGAAGCACGGAATGCCGGGAAGGAGCACACTCTGTCGTCATGACCGTAAGCGCCGATCATGCTGCGGTCGAAGCCGACCTCCTTTGCCGGGAATGCCGGCACGATCTCGAGCTCGGCGGAGAGGAAATCATCCTCCACGATGCCGTATTTTTCGTTCAGGAGCTTCATCAGACCGAGCTTCACGAGCTCAGAACCTGCATCCGTCTTGAACGGCATGGAGCCGACCACGATGTTCAGCTCCTCGCCCTTGATGCCGGTCGAGAGCGGGCGCTTCATCTGCTCGGTGGCAAGGTGCGGCAGCAGATCGGTGATATAGAACACCGGATCGCCCTCCTCCTCACCGATGCGCACGGTGATCTTCTCGCCGTCGCTGCGCACGATCACGCCGTGCAGAGACAGCGGGATGGCAGTCCACTGGTACTTCTTGATGCCGCCATAGTAATGTGTCTTGAAATAGCCGATCTCCTCCGCCTCATACAGCGGATGCTGCTTCAGGTCAAGGCGGGGCGAGTCGATATGCGCCGCACACAGCCGCACGCCATCGGTGATGGGCGCCGTGCCGATCGTCGCCAGGATGACAGCCTTTCCTCTGTTGTTCAGATAGACCTTGTCGCCGGCTTTCAGCTTCATACCAGGCTTGAACGGCTTGAAGCCCTTTGCTTCGAGCGTCTCGGTAAAGAACCCCGCAGCCTCACGCTCGGTCTTGCAGCGGTTCATGAATGCGATATACTCCGCATTGAATGCCTCGCACTGCTGCATCTCCTTGTCGTCCATGCGCTGTGCGGCGTGCTTCTTGGAGGAGAACAGCGCCTCCTTCAATGCCTTTGCGTCATTTTCTTCCTTCTTGCCTCTTGCCATGATAATGACCACCTTTCTGTAGCTACATTATTTGCTGTGATAGCGTTGTACATAATATGCCTTGATCTTGTCAGCGACCTCCTCCGAGAGGGCGCAGAGCTTTGCCAGCCCGTCATTGTTGCGGATGACATGATCCGACTCCTTGATGAAGAAATCCTCCGGCAGCTGCGCATTCATCCGGCACAGCGCCTCCTCCTCGGTCAGACCGTCCCGCTTCATGATGCGGTCACGGCGGATGTCCGGGTCGGCGATGACGGAAATGATGAGATCGCAGAAATCCGAAGCACGGCTCTCAAACAGCGTCGGTGCATCGAGCAGCACAAAATGCTCGCCCTGCCCCGAGTAGTACTTGATGCGCTCAAAGATCTCCTCCGTGATGTACGGGTGACAGATGCTGTTGAGGCTTTCGAGCTTCTTTCTGTCCGAGAATGCGATAGATGCCAGTACCTTCCGGTTCAGGGAACCGTCCGGGTTCTTGATCCTGCTGCCGAAGAAGTCGAACAGCTCGTCAAGGCACGGTTTTCCCGGCTCGACCACTTCCCTGCTGATCTGGTCGGCATCAATATGCACGAAGCCCTGCCCGAGGAACACTTCCGCTGCCGTACTCTTGCCGGCACCGGTCTGTCCGGTCAGGCCTACGATGAGAGTATCCTTTTCGCTCATACCGTTATCACCTCGAATCCAGCCGCTCGCATGAGCCGGTTGTAGACGGACAGATCCGCCCCGGTCTTCTGCGGCATACGAACATAAACAGTCCCCGCTCCGGCTTCGTCCAGCTCCCGGAAGCGCAGGAACAGATCGTGCGCCTGTGCGGCGCCGTCATCGCCGTAGCGCATGGCTTTCACGCCGGGGATCTCCGGGTCGGCATCAAACAGCAGACACCAGGTATCCTCCTGCGCATGTGCCAGCACATAGGCGGAAAATGCATCAAAATCCGGTGCATCCACCGGCAGTATCTTAGCCCTGGGGGCATAGTGCTTGTACTTCATGCCCGGGGATGCGACCTTCGCATCCGGTGCGATCTGCTCAAAGATCGCCTTGTCCACATAGACATGCTTTGCATAGGGCGCTAAGTCCTCCGCCGAGATCAGACCCGGCCGCAGGATGTGGATGGTTTCGGCATCATCAAAGCAGATGACCGTCGATTCGACACCGACCTCGCACTGTCCGCCGTCAAGAACGGCAGCGATGCGCCCGTCCATATCGTCCATGACATGCCTTGCCGTCGTCGGGCTCGGTCTGCCGGAACGATTGGCAGACGGCGCAGCGATCGGACAGCCCGATGCAGCGATAAGCGCCCTTGCCACAGGATGGGACGGCATCCGGATGCCAACGGTATCCAACCCGCCCGATGTCACCTCGGGGATGACGGGCTGCTTCGGCAGCACCATCGTCAGCGGTCCCGGCCAGAACACCTTGCTCAGCCGCAAAGCGATCTCCGGGATCTCAGAAGCGATCTCCGGCAGCATCTCCATATCCGCAATATGGACGATCAGCGGATTGTCAGCCGGTCTGCCCTTTGCGGCAAAGACCGCCCGCACGCTGTCTGCCCGTCTGGCATCGGCGCCGAGCCCGTAGACCGTCTCGGTCGGGAATGCCACCAGCTCCCCTGCACGAAGCAGCGCAGCCGCTTCGGCAATATCTTCTCTCGTATCATGCAGCAGCTTCGTCATGACTGCTCCTGTCCCGCCAGCTTTGCCGCCTGATCGGCGGTGGCAAGCGCATCGAATATCTCGTCCAGATCCCCGTTCATGATGGCTTCCAGCCTGTAGAGCGTCAGCCCGATGCGATGATCGGTCATGCGCCCCTGCGGGAAGTTATAAGTGCGGATGCGCTCGGAACGGTCGCCCGAACCGACCTGCATCTTCCGCTCGGAGGCGATCTTGTCGGTCTGCTCCTGCTGCATTGCCTCATAGAGCCGAGCCCGGAGCACCTTCATCGCCTTATCCTTATTCTTATGCTGGCTGCGCTCGTCCTGACACTCCACCACAACGCCCGTCGGCAGATGGGTGATGCGGACGGCGGATTCCGTCTTGTTGATATGCTGCCCGCCGGCACCGCTCGACCGGAATACGTCGATCTTCAGGTCGGTGGGATTGATCTCCAGCTCCACCTCATCCGCCTCCGGAAGTACGGCAACGGTCACGGCAGAAGTCTGGATGCGCCCCTGCGATTCCGTTTCCGGCACACGCTGCACACGGTGAACGCCGCTCTCGTATTTCAGGCGGGAATAAGCGCCCTCCCCTTCCACGGAGAAGCTGATCTCCTTGAAGCCGCCCAGCTCCGTCGGAGAGGCGCTGAGCACTTCGAGCGTCCAGCGGTGCGCCTCGGCATACATGCTGTACATGCGGTAGATGGAGTTGGCAAAGAGCGAAGCCTCCTCGCCGCCGACACCGCTTCGGATCTCGATGATGACGCTCTTGTCATCGTTGGGATCCTTCGGGAGCAGCAGGATCTTGAGCGCCTGCTCCTGCTCCTCGATGACGGACTTTGCCTCATCGAGCTGGAGCTGTGCCATTTCCCGCAGCTCCGCATCCGCCTCACCGGAGGAAAGCAGCTCCTTAGCCTCCTCGAGCTCCTCCCGGGTAGTCTTGTATGCCCGGAACGCCTCGATGATGGGCGTCAAGTTCTTGTATTCCTTCATGAGCGCCGCATACTGCTCACGGTCGCCGATGACTGCCGGGTCGGAGAGCTGTCCACTGATCTCTTCGTAGTGCGCCTCCATCGTCAGCAGCTTTTCAAACATACTTATTCACCGTCCTGATGTGTGATCTTCTTGATATGCTTCTCTATTTTGAGCCGGGGCACCATGAACTCCCGCCCGCAGCCGATGCAGCGCAGCCGGAAATCCATGCCGGTGCGCAGAACGAGCATCTCCTTGGAACCGCAGGGGTGTTGTTTTTTCATCAGCAGTCTGTCTCCCACACGCACATCCATTGTGAGCACCCCTTTCATAAAATGAGCGATAGCTAAAAATATTATACCGCATTTTCAAGCAAAAGGCAACTGTCTGACAGCAATTTTTTTTGTTTTGTTGAATAATCATAAAATTTCATCCCATAACCTATGCAAGGCGACAGCCAAATCGTTGCCGGTCATGGAAAGGGGCACAAGATATGGAATTATGCAAAGTGAGCGGAATCTTTGAGACCGAGGAGCTTGCCGATCTGGCGGCAGGACGCATCCGCCGCAGCGTGAAGAGTATCCGCCGGATCACCGTGCGCCCGCTCGGACGTTCGGTGCCGCCCGCACGGGGGCGGGAGCGCTTCACGATGCTGCCGGCAAATCTGCGGATGATGAACTATGCCACAGATGTCCTCTATGCAGAGATCGACGGAAGTCACATCCCGGAGAACCTGAAACGCCTGAATGCCGAACTCACCGTCATCTGTGACAGCACGTCAGAGACCCGTGTATCGGCAATCATGCAGTCGCTCGGCGCCTATCACATGCAGCACAAAAAGCGATAAATCTGTCAAGTAGTTCATTTTATGACAAAACTATGTCCATTTTCTATCAGAAATGACATGAATAATACTTGACAAAACAGAAGAAAAGTGGTATGATAATGTTGTACCACACTGTGATCGTTCAGTATGGATTACAGAAACAATAAAAAAGTCCTTGGCTTTCACGCCGTATTCTAATTCGGATCGCTGGCGCATAGGATGGAATGGGTTCAGCCCGGGTCATTACTGACCGAAATCATGAATCGGAGGTCGAAAGCATGAATACACATTTATCATACTATCCGGAGGGCGACCTGATCGACACGCAGGAAAACAGAGAGGCGCTCTCTACCCCGCAGTCGCTCGCACAGGCGCAGCTCACCGGCAGGATCCTCGAAGCAAGGGTCACCGTCTGTGACAGCAGCCACAATCTCTGGGTCGATCTCCCCTGCATGAAGGGCATGATCCCCCGTGCAGAAGGTGCCGTCGGCATCGCAGAGGGCGAGGTACGGGACATCGCGCTGATCGCCCGTGTCGGAAAGCCGGTCTGCTTCCGGGTGCTGCGCATCGAGACGGATGCCGAGGGGCAGCCGCTGGCGATCCTCTCCCGCCGCATCGTGCAGGAAGCATGTCAGGCGGAATACCTTGCCAAGCTCCAGCCCGGTGACATCATCGGCGCAAGGGTGACGCATCTGGAGCCGTTCGGGGCATTTGTAGACATCGGCTGCGGCGTGGCTTCGATGGTGCCGATCGACATGATCTCCGTGTCACGCATCTCCCACCCGTCCGACCGTTTCAGCGTAGGACAGCGGATCCGTGTGATCGTCAAGGGGCTCCAGAACAAGCACATCTGCCTCTCCCACAAGGAGCTGCTCGGCACATGGGAGGAAAATGCCGCTCTCTATCACGCCGGCGAAACGACGACCGGCATCGTCCGTTCGATCGAGAAATACGGCGTATTCATCGAGCTCATGCCGAACCTGGCAGGTCTTGCCGAGCTGCGTCAGCCGGTCGCCATCGGTCAGCGGGCAAGTGTATACATCAAAGCGCTCATCCCCGAGAAGCTCAAGGTCAAGCTGATCCTTGTGGACATCTGCGAGGAGGGTGCCAAGCCGGAACCGATCCGGTATTTCTACCAGGGCGATCACATCGACCGCTGGGTCTACACCCCGGAGAGCTCCGGCAAGCATATCGAGACCGTCTTTGACGGCGTCTGGACGGAACGTTCCTGAATCAGCAGTTCAGCCCCTGCATCGCAGATGCAGGGGCTTTTGGTGTTCCAAAAAACATTCAGGTTCCATTGCATTTTTGAATGAAGTATGCTATAATAAAACCAAGTATAAAAGAAAGGAGCAATAAAAATGGGCTCTCTGAAAGTGGAACACATCTGCAAGATCTATGGAAAAGGCGAAAACGAGGTACGTGCGCTCGATGATGTGAGCTTCACCGTCCCCGAAGGACAGCTCGCAGCCGTCGTGGGGGCATCCGGATCGGGCAAATCCACCCTGCTGCATATCTTAGGCGGCGTAGACCGTCCGACCTCAGGCAAGGTCTTCCTGGACGAGCAGGACATCTATGCACTGAACAACAAGGACTTAGCCGTCTTCCGGCGCCGTCAGGTCGGACTGATCTACCAGTTCTACAACCTCATCCCGGTGCTCGATGCCGAGGAAAATATCACCCTCCCCGTTGTGATGGACGGGCAGAAGCCGGAACCGGCAAAGGTAGAGGAGATGCTGCAGCTCATGGGGCTGACCGAGCGGCGGCGCCATCTGCCGTCACAGCTCTCCGGCGGACAGCAGCAGCGTGTTTCCATCGGGCGGGCGCTGTTCACGGCACCGGGCGTCATCCTTGCCGATGAGCCGACCGGCAACCTCGACAGCAAGCAGTCCGCCGAGATCATCGCTCTGCTGCGCCGCTCCAACCGGGAACGGAAGCAGACCATGCTCCTCATCACCCATGATGAAAGCATCGCACGGCAATGCGACCGCATCATCACGCTGTCTGACGGAAAGATCATCGGCGATGAGCTGACCGGTCAGGGAGGTGGCGCAGATGTTTGAGCGGCTCCTGGCGTTACGCTATATCAAAGCACAGAAGCGCCACAGCTTCTTCACCGTGTGCAGCATCGCCGTAGCACTGGCGCTCGTGACCTTGCTCTTCATCGCATTTTCGACATACATGGGCATCCGGCGGGATGCTGCCTATTACGAAAAGCCCTACCACTTCAAGCTGATGCAGCTCACCGAAGAGGAATTTGCCCAGCTTGAGACAAACCCGGACTTCACCTCCTGCGAACGGATCACCGAAGCAGACGGCTCCCTCTCAGCAGCGATCATGATCAATACCTACCACGAGGACTTCGGGCTCTACATCAATACCATCTTCCCGGACAAATACCTCTACAGCGACCTGAAGGAGACCTATAAGGAAGACCTCATCGACGTCAATTTCGAGCTCGTGGAGCTGGATCGTCTCGACTTCGCCTCAAAATACTATGCCGTCTACCGGCTGGCGCTGTTCTTCATCTTCATCATCTTCTTCGTGCTGGCACTGCGCCTGATGATCGACACGGCATTCGAGATCAGCTCCAAGGAGCGTGAACGGCAGTACGGCATTCTGCAATGCACCGGCGCTGCGCCCGGTCAGATCGTCCGCATCATCACCTGGGAGGGACTGTTCCTGAGCATCGTGGGCATCCCGGTGGGCATTCTGCTCGGACTGGGGCTGAGCTTCGGCGTGTTCCAGGCGATCCGGTCAAGCGGTGTCGCAGAGGCATTCTTCACCGCCGAGGAGATCACGGCAGTCATGAAGCTGCACTGCTCTCCCCTGCTGCTGGTGCTGGGCGCCGTGACAGGGCTCGTCTGGGTGATGATCTCCGCCTATGGCACAGGTATGCGTATCATCAGAATGTCCCCCATCCAGGCGATCAGCAACCGGGAGAACAAGATCCGGAAGGTACGCCGTTTCAGCCTGCTCGGACTGCTGTTCGGCTGGAAAGGGATGCTTGCCGCCCGCAATAACCGCCGCCAGACAAAGCGCTTCGTCGTGACGGTGATGTCGCTGACAGTCTCCATTCTGCTGGTGGCATCGTTTTCGCTCGTCCTGCGGCAGGCTTTCGCAGCCTTTGAGAAAACGGTCGAAGTGCTCGACCTCGACTATGACTTCGGCGTGAACATCAAGGTCGATCCCGCCGATCCGCTGAGCTACAAGGAAGGGCTCGGTCTGATCCGGGAGAGCGGCTACTTCGACATCGACACCTTCACCAAGACACAGCTCGCCTACATCCCCTTTGATGAGGATTCGGAGCCGCTGTTCTGTCTGCTGCTCTACTATCCGGAGGAGACCTTCGACAGCCATTTTATCGGCGGCTCGCCCGTCCCCTATGAGACGCTGACCGAGCAGGGCAGCTATCTCATCACACACCCTACCAATTTCACGGAGCAGTCGCTTGCCGATGTTTTGAAGAAATACACACAGTTTGACGTGGTAGTACAGGGCAGGACGCTCGTCACAGACGATGCCTACAACGCCATGACCGCCGAGGAACAGGCGCAGGTGGAGGACTATGTGTTCGACGATCCGGTGACAGGCGAACATGCGCTGCTCTACCGCTATCTGACAGAATGGACAGCCGCCACGCTCCCCGTTGGCGGTTCCGCACCGGCTGCAAAGACCGATGCGCAGGCAAAGAAGTTTTTCGGCGTATCCCACGATTACTCCAACATGCTCCTCCTTGCCGGCACGCTCGATGCCTATGAAAACGGCGCCTACGCCTATGCCGGCAGCTACGGCAGTCTCATCAACAGCGACGGCACCGAGAACATCCGGCTCGTGCTCCGGGACGACAGCACCTACGAGGAAGCAAAGGCATTCCTCCTGGCACATGACGATGTGTTCGAGCTGGATGAGGACTTCTTCGGCGACCTCCGGAAGGGACGCACGACTGTCGGTGCGATCCAGATCGGCTTCGGCTTCCTGAGCGTTCTGATCGGTCTGATCGCCATTGTCAATATGGTGAACACCATCTCCACCGGGATGCTCAACCGCAAGCATGAGCTTGCCGCATTGCAGTGCATCGGCATGACACAGGGGCAGCTCCGTGCCATGACTGTGATCGAATGCCTGCAATACGCCCTGACCTCCGGCATCGCAGCCACCGTGACGATCGAGGTGCTCTTCCTCGAAATGTATCTCTTCCTGAAAGTCATCGGGCTGGAGGAGGTCTTCGGCGAGATCATCCATTTCACCGAACCGCTCCCACTCATCTGGATCTCGGCAGCCGTGGTATTCCTCGCAGCAGCAGCCGCATCCTTCATCCCGCTGCAGCGGATGCAGAAGGACAGCCTGACCGACCAGCTCCGCTGCGTAGAGTAACAGACATTCATGCTATAGAAAAAGCGGGTTTTAAGGGGGCGCAGCCCCTTTAAAACCCCTTCCTCCCCCCGCTTGCGGAGGGGGAAAACTTTACTTGTTATCGGAGTAAAGGGAGATCGTATCACATAAAGGAGGTTCGTCTATGGCATTTATGGGAATAGTGATCGCCGGACTGGCGCTGTTCATCATCGGCGGTATTTTTGTGGTCTCGCTCATTTTGCTCATCATTGCGACCGTGCTGCTCATCAAGAAGCACAAGACTGCGGCGGTCATCCTGTACATCATCGGTTCGATCCCCGCCGTCCTCGGGGCGGCGTGCGTGATCTGGTATGTGCATTCGCAGCGTTTCCCGGAGTTCAGCGATTACAGCGGCGGCACCGTGACACTCAACATGTCCGATGTGGACAACATGAAGCAGTGCATCGTCCGCCATGACATGTCCGCTCTGGATGCGCTGCTCGACAAACAGCCCGAGCTGATCTACTACCTCGACCAGAACCAGACGAGCCTCCTCGAATACGGGCTCTCCAACTGCGACATCGAGATCATGCAGATCGCCGTTGACCACGGGGCACGCTTCGACGATGAGAACGCCTTCGGGAAGCTGATCTACAAGTGTTCGCTCGATGATTTCTTCGACTTCGACTACTGGGGCTTCGCCTATACCTTCGAGACAAAGCCGGAGCCAAGGTTCCGGGACGGCGAGACCACCGACGAGATCATCGCAGCGGCACAGTTCGCCATCGACCACGGTGCAGCGGTCACATGGCAGCATTACGACACAACAGAGACCTTTGCCGACTCGGTGCGCTGGTGGATCGAAGAAGACGGCGTCATCAGCGACAAGGACAAGGAGCTGCTCTCCATCGCCAAAAAAGCAGTACAGGAATAAGAATAAGCCTGAGAGCGTGAAAACTCTCAGGCTTTTGCTTTATGTAACGCAGCAGTGGCTCCCTGCCTCCCCTGCTCAATCCCAGAAGATGAACATATCTTCCAGGATCTCATGCCATGTCGGATGCTGCGTGATGAGGGTCGTTGTGATGTAGCCCTCTGTGGTGATGTGGATCATCATCACAAACTTGATGAGCAGGCTGAGCACGATCGCAATGACGGTGCAGGGATACAGATAGCGCCCGGGTCTGCGCAGGAGCGTCAGCAGCACAACAGCGGAAAGGAACACCATCAGATGCGCCAGATCCATCTGGTAGCGGATGGAAGCGCCGCCCTTGCAAAATTCCACCCATGCCAGCACCACTGCCATGACCAGACAGAGCACTGCGAACACCTTCGCCTCGGTGCGGAGCGGATCCGTGCCGGGATGACGGCGTTTTTTCAGATACTGCGGCAGCATGATGCAGCCCAGCGGCAGGATCGGGAAATTGAACAGACCGAACATGATCTCGTAGTACTTGAACATGCCGTAGTTATCGAGGTTGAATACGCTGTAGGTGAAGAACGGGAACACATTCTTGACCACGCCCGGCTGGAGGAAATAGTGATAGACCGCCGCCGGCAGCTCGGAGATGAAGAACCGGTTCGCCTTGATGTTGCTCACCGTCAGCTGGTAGGATTCGCCGAAGTCAAACGGCGAACTGAACCGGGCTGCATTGTACGCCAGCATCCCTGCGATGCCCGCCATGACCGGAACGAAGACCGCTGCCGCCTGTGCGATGCGGTAGCCTTTCTTTGCGCTGCGGTCGGACATCATGCTGAAGAATGCCGGGAGCAGAACCACCTCGCCCATGACCATGCACGGACGGGATGCCGCACTCAGTACGCAGAAAATGCCGCAGACCGCCAGCATCGTGAGCCGCAGCGCAGGCTTTTTGATGTTGAGGGAGACGAGCGCCGCCCACATGGAGATCAGCAGATAGCAGAAACCCGCTGCCACCACGATGTTGTACTGGTTCGGGTATTGCAGGAAGTAGTAATCGCCGCAAAGCATCGTCGCCACGGGCAGAAACAGCAGAAACAGCACTAAATTCGCCCTCGGACAATAGCGCTTGACGATCTCGAACAGTGTCAGGCAGAGGAATACGATCGAGACGAACGAGAACCAGAAATTCACCGTTGCCTGTGTCGGCAGCCCGCCCTTGATCCAGTAATAAGGATAATAGAACGTCAGCACCGGTGCCACGCCGAAGTAGGAATAGAGCTTGCCGTTGTAATAGGCTCTGTCCCAGGCATAGTCGATGTGCAGCTCGTCACGGACGGAACGGTCATAGAGATTCTCGCCGAGCCCCGCAAGCTGCGGATCCAGCTCCACATTGATGGCGATCTGACCGTTCTGGAAGGCATCGAACGTCTGCTCATACGGATTGGCATGGTTCGCATTGAATTTCTCCGGATAGCTGATCGGCTCCTGGTCAGGGATCCACATGAGGAAGGCGGAGCAGGTACACAGCACCGTCACCGCCGCAAACGCTGCGACATGCCGCTTGTTCTTCGGGTCGAACACGACCTCATGCAGCCGCAGCTGGAGCACCATGATGACCAGTCCGAGCAGTACGAACAGCGCAATATAGCGCAGTCCGTTGAAATGGAACGGCAGCTTGTTGCTGCATGTGATCGAGTAGAAGTCCACCGGCGTAGTCAGCTCCGAGAACTCGAACTTCACCGCATACAGATCGCCGAAGGTCTTCATCGTGAAGTCCACGTCCCTGCCGTAGGTGCTCGTGAGCTTGTTGGCGACCGGCGCATAGCTGATCTGGAAATTGTCATCCTCCATCAGCAGCTTGATGTGGAAGGGGCGGTGCTTCTCCGCCTGTTCGAGATGCAGCGAGCAAGCCTTCGTCCATTCCGGCACCGCACGGATCTCCACCGTTGCATTCTGCTTGATCTCGATGTGATCGCCGAGCACCTCGGTGGAGGTGTCGCCGTCCGCCAGAACGAAAGCCTCGGAGCCGACAGTCTCCGTCCGGTAATCGGTGGTGAAGCTCTTTGCATTGAACAGGGCAAATTCCGCATAAAACAGCACAACTGCCAAAATCGCCAACTTTCCGGCAAGCTCCAGCCATTTGGTGTTCCGGAAATACATGTGCATGAGCACCACCGCATCCACTGCCATGCAGAACAGGATGCAGACCGACTTCGGGATGAGGTAGTCATCCCCTGCCATGAACAGATGATGCAGGAGCCGGTACAGCATGAAGAAGGCGATCTCCGCAAATGCCGCAAGGAATGGCAGAAAGACATTCGGCTGCTTGGGCGGCGGCGCTTTCTCCTTCTTCTTTTTCCCGGATCCCTTCGATTCCGGAGCCTGCTTCCATGAGAAGCAGCTCAGCATGACGAAAAATGCCGCAACCACAAGCGGGATGATGATCATTCGATACATAAGCAACGTCCTTTTTTTAGTCAGGTGAAGATCTTCCAGATATGCAAAAAAGCCCGAATAAATCGGGCTTTTGCATTTGAAGTAGCGGTAGGTGGACTTGAACCGCCGACCTTTCGGGTATGAACCGAGCGCTCTAGCCAGCTGAGCTATACCGCCATTTTTGAACCAGCTTTATTATTATAGCACAGCTTGCAGTGTTTGTCAAGCGTTTATGCAAATTTTTTCACAGAAAGCCCGTTTTCCTGCCGGAAAGGGGCGCAGTCAGTCAAAAAAAGCCGCCTGTACAAAACAGGTTGAAAGCGGCTGCGGGGCGGCTTTGCAGTGAACCTGCACCGGATCACGCATTTCCCCTTCTATTTTCGCATTTCCCCTTGACAAAATCTGCGTATGGGTGTATAATAGTTACAATCATAGAAGATGCTTCGGGATATGTGTGATTCATAACCGACGGTAAGCGGGTGCGAACCCGTAAGTCCGTGAGCCTTCAGGCTGAGCCGGTGAGATTCCGGCACCGACGGTAAAGTCCGGATGGGAGAAGATCGGCGTACTGCACTGCACCGTCTTTAACACCTGCCCCGGAACATCATTCCGGGGATTTTTTGCATTTTTGGGAGGGATCTTATGAAACCGGAAGAATGTATGAAAAGGGCGATAGAGCTCGCAGAAAACGGTGTCGGCTTCGTCAATCCGAATCCCCTTGTCGGTGCGGTGATCGTGCGTGACGGGGAGATCATCGGAGAGGGCTGGCATCAGAAATACGGAGAAGCACATGCAGAGGTCAATGCGCTGAACGCCTGCACCGAGAGTCCCGTGGGTGCGGAGTTGTTCGTCACGCTCGAACCGTGCTGCCACCAGGGACATCAGCCGCCCTGCACGGATGCCATCATCAAGGCGGGCATCTCCAAGGTGTGGATCGGCTCGATGGATCCGAATCCGCTCGTTGCCGGAAAGGGCGCTGCCATGCTGGAAGCTGCCGGCATCGAGGTCGTGCGGGATTTCCTGAAGGAAGAGTGCATGAAGCTCAACAAGATATTTTTCCACTATATCTCGACAAAAACACCGTATGTCATCCTGAAGATCGCCATGACTGCCGACGGCAAGACCGCCACCCGTGCGGGTCTGTCCCGTTGGATCACGGGCGTGGAGGCACGGCGCCATGTACACGAGATGCGCAAGCGCTGCGCTGCCATCATGGTCGGCATCGGCACGGTACTGGCGGACGATCCCATGCTGACATGCCGTGTGGAGAATCCGAGCAATCCGGTGCGTGTCATCTGCGATTCCAATTTGCAGATCCCGCTGGACTGCAAGCTGGTCGCCACCGCCAAGGAGATCCCGACCTATGTCGCCTGCTGTGGTTCGGACAGCCGCAAGACCGAGCTGCTCGAAAAGCGGGGCGTGCATGTGCTCGAGATCGTCTCCTCGGACGGACGTGTCAACCTGCGCTCGCTCATGCGCAAGCTCGGCAGCCTCGGCATCGACTCGGTACTGCTCGAAGGCGGTGCGGCGCTGCATGAAGCAGCCCTGCGCTCCGGTATCGTGCAGCAGATGCAGGTCTATATCGCACCGAAGGTATTCGGCGGCGTTTCGGCAAAATCCGCTGTCGGCGGTCTTGGCGTCTACGAGGTGGAGGAAGCTTACCGGCTCGCACCTCCGACGATCTCCCGCTTCGGCGAGGATGTCCTGCTCGACTTTGAAGTCCTCCATGACGACCATCAGGGCAGGACGCTGTAATGTTTACGGGGATCATCGAGGAGATCGGACATATCTCCCGCATACAGAAAGGCGGCACTGCCTGTACGCTCACAGTGTCCGCCAGCCGGGTGCTCACAGATGTCCGCATCGGTGACAGCATTGCCGTCAATGGCATCTGCCTGACGGTCTGCCGCTTCGATGCGGGCAGTTTTTCCGCTGATGTGATGCCGGAAACGATGCGCCGGACGAATCTCGGCAGCCTTTCCGCCGGCTCGGCAGTGAATTTAGAGCGGGCAATGGCAGCCGGCGGGCGCTTCGGCGGGCATATCGTCAGCGGGCATATCGACGGCACCGGCACCGTCCGGAACCTCCGGCGGGAGGAGAACGCCGTCTGGGTCACGATCGCAGCGCCGGATGAGATCCTGCGCTATATCGTGGAAAAGGGCAGCATCGCCATCGACGGCATCAGCCTGACCGTGGCAGCTGTCACGGCACAGGACTTCTCCGTCTCGATCATCCCGCACACCGGCAGCGAGACCACGCTCCTTGCCCGGAAGCCCGGTGATGCGGTCAATTTAGAGTGCGACATCCTTGCCAAATATGTCGAGAAGCTCTGCCGTCCCGCAAAGGAAAGCGGCGGTGTTTCGGCAGATTTTCTCGCCGAGCACGGATTCCTGTAGGAGGCTGTATGATCTCTGCATTTACG
Organism: Oscillospiraceae bacterium; assembly: GCA_024684395.1. GTDB lineage: Bacteria > Bacillota > Clostridia > Oscillospirales > Ruminococcaceae > UBA3855. Next base: position 7,683 of record JAIKWY010000105.1, on the reverse strand, counting down.
TTTGCACCCGCAGGGGCATTTTTGCGCACCGTGAGCACGGCAGAGGATGCGGCTGCGCTGCTCGAAACAAGATTGCAGACATTTGCCGATGCGATGTATGCGATCGACGATGCCGAGCGGAGCGAGCGCATCCCGGAAGACCTCTGCATCGAGGTGTGGCTCTGCGGCATCCTGCTTGACGCTGCCGCCAACGATACGGACTATGCGCAGGAGGCTGCACAAGCCGGTCTGGAAGATGTTTACCGCACGGCAGACAGGGCTGTCCGGGAGGCGTTTGCCCGCACCACGGGTGTGCTGTTCTTCAAAAAGCCCCTGCATGATCTGCGTGAAGCGGCATCACTTGCAGATGACTGTCTGCTGATGCTCGAACATGAGGACTACACGGAGCTGGGGAAGCGGCTGGCGGGCACGGATGCCCGTGAGGAACTGATCGAAACGGTCAGCGGTCTCAACATCCGGCTGGAGGATCATTCCGATCCCCAGGATTAAAGCAAAGGAGTACGTAAAATGGACGTTATTGCATATGATAAGAGCTTCGGAGCCTGCGAACTCCCGGAGGAAGCGGCAGAAAAGCTGCGTGGCAAGAGCCTGACAGAGCAGATGGAGTGCTTCCAGCTCGAAACACATCATCTTTATATCCATACCGGGGATGACAAGCCGTACACACAGGAAAAGACAGCGACCCCGATGCCGCTTGCGTACAGCATCTACTGCAAGGGCATCATCGTGAAGGATGGCATCCTGGTCGGTGTGCTGCTCACGGACTTCGACACCGGCAAGGAAGTGCCATGCTTCCTCACCCAGAGCGTCTGCGTCCACAAGGTCCCGAAGTACAATTATGACCCCGTCGAGGATCTTGAAGACTGGATGTATCTGGAACTTGCCTGAACATAGGCGTTTTTAGAAAGGACTACCAATGGAGATCAATACTATCCCAGAAGCGCTCGATGCGCTGCGGGCGGGCAAGCTGATCCTTGTGATCGACGATCCCGACCGTGAGAACGAGGGCGACCTCATTTGTGCGGCAGAGTCCGCAACAACAGAAAATGTCAACTTTATGGCAAAATATGGACGTGGGCTGATCTGTATGCCGATGAGCAGCGACTATATCCGCAAGCTCGGGCTGCACCAGATGGTCACCAACAACACCGACAACCACTGCACGGCGTTCACCGAATCCATCGACCATGTGGACACCACCACCGGCATTTCCGCGGAGGAGCGTGCCTATACCGCACGCAAATGCGTGGAGAGCTTTGATCCGCATGACTTCCGGCGCCCGGGGCATATGTTCCCCCTCGAAGCAAAGCCCGGCGGCGTGCTCGAACGTGGCGGACATACGGAAGCGACCGTGGATCTGCTGAGATTAGCGGGGCTTGCGCCGTGCGGGCTCTGCTGCGAGATCATGGCAGAGGACGGCACGATGATGCGCACCACAGCGCTGAAGCAGTTTGCGCAGGAGCATGGGCTCTGCATCACGACCATCCGGGAGCTCCAGCGCTACCGCCGGATGAAGGACACCTTCATGGAGCGTGTCACAAGCGCCCATCTTCCGACCAAATACGGCGATTTCATGATCTACGGCTACCGCAACGGCATTACCGGCTGTGATCATGTGGCGCTCGTCATGGGCGATGTTGCCGACGGCAAGCCGGTGCTCTGCCGGGTACATTCCGAATGCCTGACAGGCGATGTGTTCGGCTCTGCACGGTGCGACTGCGGACAGCAGCTCGATGAAGCGATGCGGCGCATTGCTGCGGAAAAGCGTGGCGTGCTCGTCTATCTCCGGCAGGAGGGGCGTGGCATCGGGCTCATCAACAAGCTGCGTGCCTACGACCTCCAGGAGAAGGGGCGTGACACGGTCGAAGCGAATGTCGAGCTCGGATTCCCTGCCGATCTGCGGGACTACAGTGAGGGCGCACAGATCCTGAAAGACCTCGGAGCGACCCGCCTGCGCATCATGACCAACAATCCCGAAAAGATCAGCGATCTCTCGGAATACGGCATCGAAATCTTCAGCCGTGAGCCCATCGAGATCGCACCGCAGGAAAATGACCTGCTCTATCTGAAGACCAAGCGTGAGAAGATGGGGCATCTGCTCGAACAAGTGTGATCATAGAAAGGAGCAAAATCATGCATCTGATCGAAGGTATTTATGAAGGAAAAGGGCTAAAGATCGCCATTGTGGCATCCCGTTTCAATGAATTTATCGTCAACAAGCTCGTCGGCGGTGCGGAGGATTGTCTCCGCCGTCACGGCGTGGAGGAGGACGACATCGCCCTGGCATGGGTGCCGGGTGCGTTCGAGATCCCGCTCGTTGCCAAGAAGCTCGCAAATTCGGGCAAATACGACGCCGTGATCTGTGTCGGCGCTGTCATCCGTGGTTCCACGAGCCATTATGACTATGTATGCGCCGAGGTCTCCAAGGGCATCGCATCCGTTTCGCTCGAGACCGGCGTTCCGGTGATGTTCGGCGTGCTCACGACCGACACCATCGAGCAGGCGATCGAGCGTGCCGGCACAAAGGCTGGCAACAAGGGCTATGACTGTGCCCTCGGCGCCCTCGAACTGGCTTCCCTGCTGAAAAAAATATAACACAAACAAGCGGAGTAAGGGGGGCGCAGTCCCCCCTTACTCCGTATCCTTCCCCAACGGGGAAGGTATCCATCGATCTGAAACAGGAGAAAACGGATGAAAAAAATCATGTTTTTTGACATAGACGGCACCCTGATGGAGGATTCGGCACGGCACTTCGTCCCGGAGAGCACCGTCAGGGCGCTGCGCCTTGCCCGGGAAGCGGGGCATCTGCTCTATGTCAACACCGGGCGTCCGGTCATCAATGTGGATGCAGATGTGCGCTGTTTAGGCTTTGACGGCTATATCTGCGGCTGCGGGACATACATCGAATGCGGCGGCAAGGAGGTCTTCTACCGCACCAATCCGCCGGAGGTCTGCAAACAAATGGCAGAGCTCGTCCGTGCGACCGACTGTGCCCCGCTGTATGAGCGGCGGGATGCGTTCTACTTCGACCCCAAGACACGGGATCTCCCCTTCATCAAGGTCATCCGTGACACGTTCCGGATGCAGGAGAAGAACGTCTGGCGCAGTGTGGACGATGCGGACTTCGGCTTCGACAAATTCGTCATCGCCTATGACGAGCAGAGCGACCTCGAAGGCTTCAAGGCGGGGATCGCACCGTATTTCGACTTCATCGACCGGGGCTGGGGCTTCGGAGAAATGGCACCCAAGGGCTGCTCCAAGCGCACGGGCGCAGAGTATGTCCTCCGCTATCACGGCATCGACAAATCCCATGCCTACGCCATCGGTGACAGTCTCAACGACCTGCCCATGCTCGAAGCAGCCGGCACCGGCATTGCGATGGGCAATGGCGGCCTCCTCCTCCCCCATGCGGACTATGTGACAGAGGATCTCTATCACGACGGCATTTATAAGGCGATGGAGCATTTCGGCTTCTTCACAGGCGGGCACGCAAAGGAGAACAGCTATGCACAATGCTGAGATATACGCTAAATTGCTGCAAAACGGCATCACGAACGTCTGGCTCACCGAGATGGAGTTTCTCGACGCCGACGCAATGGCATCCCGGAAGCAGCTCTGGAACGATACGCTGCGCATGGACGGTCTGACCGTCTTTGCGGTCAACGGCTACGGCGACCTGTTCGCATGGCGGGAGGATGACAGCGTGCTCTTCATCGAGATCGGACCGGGGACATGTCAGAAATATGCCGCAAACCTGCCGGATGCGGTCTTCCGGCGGATCATGGAATTTGCCGGCGGCAGCTATACCCCATTCTGCACGGATGATGACAAGTCCGGCATGGATCCCGACGACGCCGAGGACTATCTCTCCGAGACGGAAGCTGCTTCCCTGCTGCGGGAGTACCGTGACGCCTTCGGAGCCTGCTTCACCGATGCGCAGAACGCCTGTCTTGACAAGCTGATCGCTCAGGGCTTTCTCCCGGATGAAGAAGCCTTCCTCTCCGGCGATGCGCTCTTTCAGATGTTCGATGCCGATGCCGCTCCGGAAAGCCTGCTCAGATAACGAACAAAACCTCCTTCCCCATGATCGAGGAAGGAGGTTTCTTGTATCTTATTCGTCCTGATTTTCAGGCTCATAGAACAGACAGCTGTAGCTGCCGGAATCCTTCGCCTGTTTCAGCGCCTTGTCGGCACGGGCAACGACCTCATCACAGGCATCCACACCGGATCCGAATGCCACGCCGGCACAGACGGACAGCTCCTGCACGCCGTCCGTGGTATCCGCCAGCAGATCGTTGATATGCTCCACCTTGTTCTCGATGAGATCCCGGAGCTTCGGCGAAACATGGATCATGAACACCACGAAGTCATACTCGCCGATCCGGCAGATATAATCCTCCGAGCGGAATGTCCCCTTGAGCGCCTCCGCCAGCTTCTGCGTTGCCTTTTCACGCTGGTCGATGCCATAGACATCGCCGATGTCCTTGAGATATGCCGCATCCATTTTCAGCACTGCCGAGCTTTCGAGGTCGATGCTCTCCCGCAGCACCTCATAGCCGTCCTTGTTGTAAAGACCGGTCAGCTTGTCATGGGTGGCTTCAAAATCCATCTGTGCAATGCTGTTCTGGAACGCCTCGTACATCTTATTGTAATTGCGGGCAAGATAGCGGAACTCATGCGAGCCGATGATCGGCAGCTTGCTGTCCTGCTTGATACGCTCCACGCCTTTGAGGATCGGGTTGATGCCCAGATAGGACGTCATCACCAGCACGGTGATCATGGCGATCGTCTGTGCAATGACGAGGATCCGCACAAAGCGCAGTCTGCCGTTCATCATGCTGCCGGAGTTCTCCTGCACGCTGTGGGTGGTCGTTTCAAGCTCACTGATACAGTTTTCGATCTCCCGCCGGATGTCCTGTTTACAGCCATAATAAATCTCGTCATGTACCATGCCCTGTGCCATCCGGATCTTGTCATCCTCCTCTAAATCGGCATCCTCCGGGAGCAGCTCGATCCCGCTGATGACAGCCGGACAGTCCTGGATGTGCAGCGCACTGACCATCAATGCCATTGCGTAGTATTCCCTGTCCATGAGCTCCACGGAATTGGTCATCGCCTGATCGAGGCGCTGCATCGCTTCGGTATCGCCCACAGCCTCCCGCATAGCATCGAGCGCCTTCTCACGGCGCTGTGTCACATCGGCTTCTTCAAAATACTTATCCATATGCATCCGGTCCCGGGTGACAGTAAAGGTCTGCACCTCATCGGTCAGATAGTCGGAAGCACTCATGAGCTGAGCGGCATCCTGTTGCAGCGAAATATAGGCATCCGTCGCCGAAGAGAGCTGCTTGAAATAGTAGGAAGCCAGAAACGTCTCGCACAGCAGCACCGCAGCCAGTACGATGGATACTGCCATCATGAGCCAGTGCGTGGATTTCAGGGAAATGCCATCCGATTTGGTCTCGTCTAAAGTTGCCACATTGATCGCTCCTTTTCGCTAAGATCAGGGATGCTCAGGAAACATCCACCAGCTCGATATAATCGCCGCCGTACTGTGCCACAAAGTCCTTTCTGCCCTGCAAGTCGTCGCCGAGCAGGAGGTTGAACATCTCCTCCATGCGGGCGGGATCGTCCGGCATGACCTGGATGAGACGGCGTGTCTCGGGGTTCATGGTGGTCAGGCTCATCATCTCCGGCTCATTCTCACCAAGACCCTTGGAGCGCTGGATGGTGAACTTCTCCCCGCCGATCTTCTTGATGATGTCGGCACGCTCCTTCTCCGTGTAGGCGAAGTAGGTCTGCTTCTTGGTCGTGATCTCATAGAGCGGCGATTCTGCGATATAGACATAGCCGTTCTTGATGAGCGTCGGCGTGAGCCGGTAGAGCATCGTCAGGATGAGCGTGCGGATCTGGAAGCCGTCCACATCGGCATCGGTGCAGATGATGATCTTGCTCCAGCGCAGGTTCTCCAGCGAGAACTGCGGGATATTGCCGGTGTTTTTCAGGTTGACCTCCACGCCGCAGCCGAGCACCTTCAGCAGGTCGGTGATGATGTCGCTCTTGAAGATGCGGGGATAATCGGCTTTCAGGCAGTTCAGGATCTTGCCGCGCACCGGAATGACCGCCTGGAAATCGGCATCGCGGGCAAGCTTGACGGCACCGAGCGCGGAGTCACCCTCCACGATATACACCTCCCGGCGGGAGATGTCCTTCGTCCGGCAGTCCACGAACTTGTCCACCATGTTGGCAAGGTCGATGTTGCCGGCGAGCTTCTTCTTGATGTTCAGGCGCGTTTTTTCGGCATTCTCACGGCTGCGCTTGTTGATGAGCACCTGCTCGGCGATCTTGGCAGCCTCCTCGGGCTTCTCGATGAAGTACACCTCGAGCTGATGCTTGAGGAACTCCGTCATGGCCTCCTGGATGAACTTGTTCGTGATCGCCTTCTTGGTCTGGTTCTCATAGGAAGTCTGCGTGGAGAACGAGGACGAGATCAGCACCAGACAATCCCTGATGTCATCAAAATTCGCCGTAGATTCATTCTTTTGCAGCTTGCCGGAGGATTTGAGCAGCGCATTGATCTGCGAAAGGAACGCATTGCGCACAGCCTTCTCCGGAGAGCCGCCATATTCGAGGAAGCTCGAATTGTGGTAGTATTCCGCCAGGTTCATCTGGTTGGAGAAGGTCAGTGCCACATTCAGCTTGACCTTGTACTCCGGCTTGTCCTCGCGGTCGCGTCCGGTACGCTCTGCCGTCCATGTCTGCACGGGCGTGAGCGCCTTGTCGCCAACCAGCTCCTCTACATAGTCCGTGATGCCGTTCTCGTAGAGGTATTCCTTTTCGAGGAAGCTCCCGTCCGCCTGCTCGCTCCGATAGAGGAAGCGCAGGTTCGGGTTGACAACAGCCTGACGGCGGAGGGTGTCGTGGAAGAACTCATCCGGCACAAGGATCTCGGTGAAGACATCCAGATCCGGCTTCCAGCGAGTCAGCGTGCCGGTCTGCTTCTTCTTATAGGGCTTCTTCTGGAGCCCGCCGACATTCTCGCCCTTCTCGAAATGGAGGGTATATTCAAAGCCGTCACGGTGAACGGTGACATCCATAAACTCCGAAGCGCACTGCGTCGCCATCAGACCCAGACCGTTCAGACCGAGGGAATAGTCATAGCTCCCGTCCGCCGAATCATACTTGCCGCCCGCATAGAGCTCGCAGTAGACAAGCTCCCAGTTATAGCGGTTTTCGGTCTTATTGAAATCCACCGGGCAGCCCCGTCCGAAGTCCTCGACCTCGATGGTGCCGTCATTCCAGCGGGTGACGATGATCTTGTCACCGAAGCCGGAACGTGCCTCGTCGATGGAGTTGGAGATGATCTCGAACATCGAATGCGCACAGCCGTCCAGACCATCCGAGCCGAAGATCACGGCAGGACGCTTCCGGACACGGTCGGCGCCTTTCAGCATCGTGATGCTGTCATCACCATAGTTTTCTTTTCTCTTTGCCATGTATCATAAATCCTTTCTATATCTAAAAAAGCTCACTTCCCGGAGCGTTTCTTGCCGCCGAGCAGAATGCCCGCCGTGACAGCCACTGCCATGCCTGCCACCGCAGCCCCTGCGAGCGGGAGAGCATTCTCCTTCATCGCAGCCTTTGCAGCAGCCTTCCGCTTTTTGGGCGTTTCCGGATCACGGG
>JAIKWY010000113.1 GCA_024684395.1 Oscillospiraceae bacterium | reverse complement strand
CTGACGGCTGCTATCACCAAGACTCTGGCAATGAAGGGTCAGGCAAAGTTTGAGGCTTACGACATGATCGATAAGGCTCCTGAGGAGAGAGAGCGTGGTATCACAATCAATACCGCACACGTTGAGTACGAGACTGATGCTCGTCACTATGCACACGTTGACTGCCCTGGCCACGCTGACTATGTAAAGAACATGATCACTGGTGCTGCGCAGATGGATGGTGCTATCCTCGTAGTAGCAGCTTCCGACGGCCCGATGGCTCAGACCAAGGAGCACATCCTGCTGGCTCGTCAGGTAGGTGTACCGGCAATCGTTGTTTTCATGAACAAGGCTGACCAGGTTGACGACGAGGAGCTGCTCGAGCTCGTAGAGATGGATATCCGTGATACTCTGTCTTCCTATGACTTCCCTGGCGACGAAATTCCGATCATCAAGGGTTCTGCACTGCAGGCTCTCGAGGCTCCGGATGATCTGAACGATCCGGCTTACAAGCCGATCCTCGAGCTGATGGATGCTGTTGACAGCTATATCCCGACTCCTGAGCGTGACGATGCTAAGCCGTTCCTGATGCCGATCGAGGACACTATGACCATTTCTGGTCGTGGTACCGTTGTTACCGGCCGTGTAGAGCGTGGTAAGCTGAACGTTGGCGAGGAAGTTGAGATCGTTGGTCTGAAGGACGAGAAGACCAAGACCGTTGTTACCGGTCTCGAGATGTTCCGTAAGTCCCTGGATTACGCTGAGGCTGGCGACAACGTAGGCGCTCTGCTCCGTGGTATCCAGAGAAAGGACGTTGAGAGAGGCCAGGTACTGTGCAAGCCGGGTTCCATTCACCCGCACACCAAGTTCGTTGGTCAGGTTTACGTTCTGAAGAAGGAAGAAGGCGACCGCCATACTCCGTTCTTCAACAACTACAAGCCGCAGTTCTATTTCAGAACTACCGACGTTACCGGTTCCATCACTCTGCCTGAGGGCGTTGAGATGTGCCGTCCTGGCGATAACGTAGAGATGAACGTAGAGCTCATCACTCCCATCGCTATCGAGAACAACCTCCGCTTCGCTATCCGTGAGGGTGGTAGAACCGTAGGTTCCGGCGTTGTTATCTCTATCAACGAATAATCGGATCTGTTCTTTCAAACAAAACAAACCGAAGTGCCCCTGGGTCAAGCCCGGGGGCGCTTTTGTGATTTTTTTCTCTCCGGATGTCACATTTTCATTGCGACAGGCGTTATCATTAGCAGAACGTTCTATGATCCAAAAGGAGGTGAGCGCATGACAGACAGGGAAAAGCTGGCAGAGCTGTACCGGATCTATGAAAAACCACTGTACCGCATCGCCTATGCCGTGCTGCACGACCATTCGCAGGCGGAGGATGCCGTCTCGGAGGCATTCTGCCGTGTGATGCGGCACATCGGGAAGATCGGCGACCCTGCATCGCCGCAGACGAAGCAGTACATGGTCAAAACCATCCGCAGCACGTCATTTTCGCAGTACCGCTATAACCGGCGCCACGCAGAGCGGACGCAGGTGCTGGACGAGCACCATGCGGAGCTCCCTGACCCGCATGACATGCTGCATCAGCGGATCGAGCGGCAGTCCCTGCTCGAAACGCTCACTTCAATGCTCGGGATCCTGAATGAAACAGACCGGCAGATCGTCGTCTGGCATGGGCGGGACGGCATCCCGTTCGCACAGATCGGGGAACACCTGCACCTATCAGAGGCGGCTGTCCGGAAACGCTACGAAAGAGCCAGAAAGCGCATGAAGTCGGAAATAGAAAAGGGGGAGGAGCCATGAGACCGAAGATCACTGACAAGGAATGGGACAAGATCGTGCAGGATGCCTTCTCGGCAGGCGCTCCGGAACCGCATTTTTCCGAGGAATACTGCGCAAAACGGCAGAAACTGGAGAGGAAGCTCGCTATGAAGGAAGAACGAAAGAACGCATTTCAGCCCGGACTCGTGCTGGCGACTGTGGGAGCGCTGCTCATCGCTGCAGTACCGGCGGGGATGATCGTGATGATGAACCGTGCCGCAGCACAGCCCAAGCCCGACCCGGGTGCGGCTGTCATGGAAACGTTTGCCGAAACCGTCACGGAGACGGAGGAGACCGCCGAAACCGGCGTTGCTGTGCCGGATCTGACGGGGTATCGGTATGAGTATACGAAAAAAATGCTGGAGCAGGATGGTTTTACGGTCGATATGGTCTATGAACAGGTAGATACAATGTCAGATGGCTCTGTCATCCGCATGGAACCTGCACCCGGTACCGTGCAGCCGCAGGGTAGTACCGTTACGATCTATGTGGCACAAAATGCCGAAGCTATCGAGGAAAACGGCTATTCAACGGAGTATACGAACTGCTTTGAGATGCCCGACCTCTGTGGAATGCAAGAGGAACAGGCGAAAACACAGCTGATGTATTTCGGCGCAGATGTGGAGATCGTCTATGAGCCGTCCGAGGAATACACCGGGACCGTCATCGCCCAGAGCATCGCCCCTGGGGAGGTCGTTGAATGGAACGGCAAAGTGACGCTGACGATCGCTTCTGAAAATAACTAAATTTAATTAAATCACCTCCAAACAGTCGTCTGGAGGTGATTTGTATTCTCTGTGATTGTAGATATTGCACAAACAATCTATACAAATTGCACAAAGTGTAGAATTAACACTTGAAAAATTAGTTAATCCGTGGTATAATAATTAAGTAAATTAAAGTTAAGAACATAAACTGCACTTTATGTTCAGACGTGTTAAAGAAAAAGGGAGGGCTTTCTTATGAAGATGAAGAAGATCGCAGCGGTGCTGGCATCTGTGCTGGCAGCCAATACCATGCTGACGGTGCCGTTCACGACATCCGCTGCTGCCATGAAGATCGAAGCCGAGTCCGGCACACTGACCGGTACCGGCGGCGTTAAGACCGATGTTGCGGGATTTTCCGGCGATGGCTACATGTATCTCGAAGATAACGGCGACGTGCTCGACATCCCGGTAACAGTCGATGCAGCCGGCATGTACACGCTGACCATCTGCTACCAGAACGACTTCGGCAGCGACAAGATCCAGAACATCGTTGTCAACGACGTAGACCAGGGACAGATGAGCTTCCCGCTGAATCCGGAGTGGAGCGAGCTGAAATTCGGCAATGTGAAGCTGAATGCCGGCGAGAACACCATCCGCATCAAGGGCAGCTGGGGCTGGACGAATTTCGACTATATCACACTGGAAGAGGCAAGCATGGGTACGATCAAGGCAACACAGACCAATACCTGCGATGCAAAAGCGACCGAGGAGACCAAGAAGGTCATGGCTTACCTTGCCAGCGTGTACGGCAAGAACATCCTCTCCGGTCAGCAGGAGATCTACCACGGCGGCCCGCACGATGAGGAGTACGAGTTCAACCTCATCAAGGAGAAGACCGGCAAGCTCCCGGCGATCCGCGGCTTTGACCTGGGCAACTCCTGCAACCCGATCACTTCCTGCTTCGGCGAGGACGGCGCTTCCGACCGTATGGTCGAGTGGGCAGCCAAGGGCGGTATCGTGACCTGCTCGTTCCACCTGAACGTGCCGAAGGATTTCGCAAGCTATACCGCTGGCACGAGCCTGAGCTTTGGCCAGACGACCTACAACCAGACCACGGATTTCTCGCCCTCCAAGGCGACCCAGAAGGGCACCAAGGAGTATGAGTTCTACACCGCAGCCCTCGACAAGGCAGCTGAGAAGTTCAATATGCTCGAAGAGAAGGGCATTCCGGTGCTCTGGAGACCGCTCCATGAGGCAGAAGGCGGCGGCGGTGAGAATGGTTCCTGGTTCTGGTGGGGTCGCGAGGGCTCCAAGGCTTACAGAGAGCTGTACCAGTTCACCTGGAAGTATCTGACCGAGGAGAAGAACTGCCACAACCTGATCTGGGAGTTCAACAGCTACAACTATGCGACCTCTACCGACTGGTATCCGGGCGATGCCTATGTAGATATCATCGGCTATGACAAGTACAACTGCACCGACTGGTCTACCGGCTCCAAGGTAGTCAAGCACAATGATTCCGCTATCTCCTCCACCTTCTACGGCATCATGGAGAAGTACAACTCTGCCAAGATGGTCGCTATGATGGAGAACGACAGCTTCTCGACCCCTGAGAACCTCCAGGCTGAGAAGGCCGGCTGGCTGTATTTCTGCACATGGTATGACGGCGGCGGTTCTGCGGAGAGCGACCAGCCCTGCTTCCTGTCCGATCCGGCTTTCAACACTGAGGAAGCGCTGATCGACATGTACACCAGCGATTACTGCATCACCCTCGACGAGCTGCCGAAGTTCGCAGACATCGAGGTTGACCCGGATGCGACCAATCCGACCGAGAACACTGAGCCTGTAGAGCCCGAGGAGGGTCACGGCAAGGTCGTTTATGACAAGACCACAGGCAAGTACACCATCACCATCCCGAAGGCATCCGATTCTTTCTTCATCACCGTTGAGGTAGACGGTGCCGACAACGGCGGCGGCTGCGTGGCTGCGACCTATCCGAAGGACGGTAAGTACTATTGGGGCTATTTTGAGTGGAAGACCACCAAGACTGCTGACATCGAGATCGACTTTGACAAGAACTTCAAGCTGACCCTCACCGAGGATGGCGAGACCGTGACCATCGAGGACGAGGAGCTCATTGCCGAGGCGATCGAGTACTTCAAGGGTCTGAAGCAGTTTGAAGGTCAGGTATGGTGGGCAATGAAGGGCGCCGATGACGTAGATCTCTCCACCTATACCATCACCGATGCCTATATCAAGGAATCCGCCGAGGATCCGACCCAGGCACAGGATCCGACTGAGCCGACCGAAACAAATACGGAGAAGCCCACCGAGGATTCGACCAGTGGTCGTCCGGCAGCATCACTCTACGGCGACGTGGACAGCAGCGGCAAGGTTGACATTCTCGATGTCATCACCCTGAACAAGAGCCTGATGATCGGCGAAGTTATCATGCCCGAGGGCAAGGCAAATGCCGACGTGGACAGAAATGGCGTCATCAACGAGACCGATTCCCTGAACATCCTGAAATTCGTGGTCGAGCTGATCGATCTTCCGGTAAAATAAGAACGCGATCCCATTTAGAAAAATAGAAAAGCGATGAAAACCGCAGGACAGCTTCACGGCAGTCCTGCGGTTATTCTTTTCTTATGCGATCTCAAAAAAGCAGATTAAAGAGAACGTCCGAAGTGAGAAACCGGGGTTTCTCAAAAAACTGAGGAGGACTGCATTTGCGGCAGTCCTCCCAATTGTGTATGGATGCAATATGATGCGGGTGCAGGGGGCTCAGCCTCCTGCCGAGGGGTGGTAAGGAGGGGGCGAGGAGCCCCCTCCTGAATCAATCGAGGAAGTCACGGACCTTCTTGCTGCGGCTCGGATGACGGAGCTTGCGGAGCGCCTTTGCCTCGATCTGGCGGATACGCTCACGGGTGACGTTGAACTTGGCGCCGACCTCTTCAAGGGTGCGGGAACGGCCGTCGATCATGCCGAAACGCAGACGCAGCACGTTAGCCTCACGCTCTGTCAGGGTGGAGAGCACTTCTTCGAGCTGCTCCTTCAGCAGCGTGTGGGAAGCGGCATCAGCAGGCGCCGGTGCATCATCGTCCGGGATGAAGTCGCCGAGGTGGGAGTCCTCCTCTTCGCCGATCGGCGTTTCGAGGGATACAGGATCCTGTGCGATGCGCATGATCTCACGCACACGCTCCACCGGCATCTCCAGGCACTCTGCGATCTCCTCCGGTGTCGGATCATGACCGTTCTCATGCAGGAGCTGGCTGGAAGCCTTCTTCACCTTGGTGATGGTCTCGACCATATGTACCGGGATACGGATGGTTCTTGCCTGATCAGCGATCGCACGGGTGATCGCCTGACGGATCCACCATGTAGCATAGGTGGAGAACTTGAAGCCCTTGTTGTAGTCGAACTTCTCGACCGCCTTGATCAGACCGAGGTTGCCCTCCTGGATGAGGTCAAGGAACTGCATACCTCTGCCGACATACTTCTTGGCGATGGAAACGACCAGACGGAGGTTTGCCTCGGACAGACGCTGCTTGGCACGCTTTGCCTGCAAGGGCGTACCCTCGACCATGACACGGGCGAGCTCGACTTCCTCGTCACCGGACAGCAGCGGCACCCGACCGATCTCCTTGAGGTAGATCTTGACCGGATCGTCCACAGCAAGCCCCTCCGTGGAGAGGGCAGAGTCCAGATCCTCGTCCGGGTTCTCGTTGATGTCGATGTTGTTGAGATCGAAGTTGTCGTCGATGGTGTTGTTGTCGATGATCTCGATGCCCTGCTGCTCGCAGCTGTCATAGAAGGAGTTGATCTGATCTGCATCAAAATCCATTTCCTCCAGAGCGACAGAGATCTGCTGGGTGGTCAGCTTTCCGGCTGCCTTGCCTCTTTCGAGCAGTGCTTCAATGGTAGACTTCTTGTCCATACATGTCCTCCTTGTTTCATTCATCCGTTGTTTCTTCTGTTTTCGATCGCCCGCAGCAGCTCGTCCTCAGTGATGTCGCCGCCGGCGGGTGCCTGCTGCTTTTTGAGGATCTTGATACAATCCTCAAGCGTGTCCCGGTTCAGATCTACCTCCTTGTATTTGGCTTCAATGCCATAGATATAGCCCATTTCCTGCACAGAGAACTGATCCTCCAGCATTGTCAGGCTGAACTGCGGATGCTCCGGGAGGAGCTGGCAGACCGCCTCATACACACGCCGGTGCAGATCCGTCGCAAAATCCTCCGGTCGGACAGCCGCCCACAGCATCTCATATTCCTCCGGATACCGCAGCAGATAGGCGAGGATTTGTCGCTCGGCCTTGCTTTCCTTGGGGAATTGCTGTGCCTGCGGGTTCAGCTCGTCACGCTGGAGAGACTGTGCTTCGATGGCACGGAATTTTGCCTTTTTGGTAAAGCGCTTGCCGGATTCCACTGCCTTGTCCACCTGCGCTTGCAGGACGTCCGCACGAATGTCCAGTTCCTGCGCCGTGCGCTTGATATAGACCTCCCGTTCAAGGGGATTGGTCAGCTCGGCAAGTACCCGGACGCTGCGCCGCAGACATTCGTTCTTGCCGATCTCCGTGGAGAGGTCGAGCCCTTCCTTGCAGCGGTCGAGCCGGAAGTTCACGGCATCGCCGGCGTTGTCAATGAGCAGCCGGAACTGGTCAGCGCCGTATTTCTTGATAAATTCATCCGGATCCTTCGCACCCTCCATATGCAGGATACGCACCGGCAATCCGACAGCACTGAAATGCTGCATAGCACGCTGTGTCGCCGTTTGTCCGGCAGCATCGGAGTCGTAGGAGATGATGACCTCATCCGCATAGTGCGAGATGATGCGAGCCTGCTCCTCCGTGATGGCAGTGCCGAGCGTTGCGACGGCGTTGGGGAAGCCCGCCTGGTTGAGGGCGATGACATCCATGTAGCCCTCTGCGAGCAGGAATTTCTTGGATGCGGCATTTTTCGCAAAATTCAGCGAAAAAAGATTGGAACCCTTCTGAAAGACCGGTGTGTCGTTGGTGTTGAGGTACTTCGGCTTGCTGTCATCGAGGACACGCCCGCCGAAGGCGATCACACTGCCACGCAGGTCGATGATGGGAAATATCACCCGGTTCCGGAAATAATCGTAAACGCTGCCTTTCTCGCTTCGCCGGCAGACGCCCGCAATGACCATCTCGTCCTCGGTGTAGCCCTTGGAGCGGAGGTGATCCCGGAGGAAATGCCAGTCATCCGGCGCAAATCCGAGCCCGTATTGCTTGATGGTCTCCGGGCGGAGCTTGCGTCCTGCAAAGTATTGCAGTCCGGAGCGGTCAGCCCCCTTGATGAGGTTGAGGTAGTAGAGGTTGGCAGCCTCACGGTTGATCTCCAGGCAGCGGCGGCGGAGCGTGGCAGAGCGCTGCTCCTCCGGATCCTGCTGCGGCATCGGGATGCCGGAACGCTGCGCCAGGATCTGTACGGCATCCATGAAGCCGACGTTTTCGGTCTTCTGGATGAAGGTAAAGACACTTCCGCCCGCCCCGCAGCCGAAGCAGTAAAAGCTCTGGTTATCGGGATAGATGGTGCAGGAAGGTGTTTTCTCGGAATGGAAGGGACAGCGGCACACATAGGTGCGTCCCCGTTTCTTGACCTCGGTATAGGCACTGAACAGGTCAACGATGTCAGCGCTGTCCTGTAGCCTGCGGAGGTAATCATCTGGAAGTCTTGCCATAGTACACCTACTTCCACGCCTGCGGGATGAAAAGGTCGGTATACAGCCCGATCGCATAGCTGTCGCTCATGCCGGAGATATAGTCGCAGACTGCACGGTCGATGTCCTCCTGCGCTGCGATCTTCTTGAACAGCGGCGGCAGCTTGTCGGGATTTTTCCGGAAATAGCGGTAGAGCTCCTCGATCAGGATCTTCGCCTTGACCTCTTCGCTCTTGGCGGTGTAGTTGTGGTAGACATGCTCGTACATGAACTCATGCAGCAGATCGTGCGCAGCCTGTACATCCGCCGCCATGCCGATGGAGTCCGTTCCATGTTCGACGATGGATGCCACACAGGTCGTGATGCGCTCGTTCTTGGTCTCACCGAGGACGGAGGTCGCCTCCTTCGGAAGGTCGCTCTGTTGCAGGATGCCCGCCCGCATGGAGTCCTCGATGTCATGGTTGATGTACGCAATGCGGTCGGCAAACCGCACGATATTGCCCTCAAGGGTATCGGCGACCTGGTTCGTGTGGCAGATGATGCCGTTGCGGACGGCAAGCGTCAGGTTCAGCCCTGCGCCGTCCCGCTCGATGCAGTCCACCACCCGCATACTCTGCTGGTAGTGCCGGTAGCCGTGGGGGCAGATGGTATTCAGGATGGATTCACCGGCATGTCCGAACGGCGAATGCCCTAAGTCATGCCCGAGTGCGATGGCTTCGGTCAGATCCTCGTTCAGGAACAGCGCCCGTGCGATCGTCCGTGCCACCTGCGAGACTTCAAGGGTATGCGTCAGCCGGGTGCGGTAGTGATCCCCGACCGGCGAGAGAAAGACCTGCGTCTTACGCTTCAGCCGCCGGAACGCATTGCAGTGCAGGATCCTGTCCCGATCCCGCTGGAACGCCGTCCGGTAGGGGCACGGCTCCTCCGGGGTCAGGCGGATGACAGCGCCTGTATCCGTGCTTTTGCACGCTTTTGGGGAAAGAAAGCCGGCTTCGTGGGCTTCGAGCTGTTCCCGGATCGTCATGCGCATACTCCCTTCTCTTCATTACCAGATTTTTGTCTCTATTTATATATACAGATCGGATCGTCAAAAACCCTCTTTATTCCTGGAAAAAATTTTTTCACTGAGGAAAAATCATATTGCCGATGATGAAAAACGGCAGTATCCCGTGCCGTTTCTCATTTTCAGTGCTTATTCTTTTTGCTTTTGATAATGTCCCGGATCATCCAGCACAGGAAAAACAACGCAACACCGAAGCTGATGATGGCTATGGTGATAAAGGCGACCGAGTCCTTTATCGTGGGGATGCCGTCCTGCGTCTCCCCATACAGCATGAGAATGCCAAATGTGAGTGGACCGAGGATCATGAGCAGATACCCCGGGATCTTTTGCTTTAACATACGGATACCCCTGAAAAATCTGAAAAACCGGTATTTCCCGTCTCCATCCCGATGCGTCCGGCGGAAACGTCCGTCAGTTCTGCCTGCAAGGCGGAGAGCACCTCATTGCGGACGGTCAGCTCCAGGAGGACATCCGTGCCGAAATCAGAGCTGTTCTCGATGACGCCGTACTTCGGGAGGATGTTCGTGACCTTGCCGTAGAGGGTGTAGTCCATCTGCAAGGTGAGGGGCGTGCTCTCGCACATATGGCGGATCTGCGCCGCATCGCAGGTGATCGAGGCACTGTGGGAATACGCCCGCACCAGACCGCCGCCGCCCAGCAGAATGCCGCCGAAATAGCGCACGACCACGCAGCAGACATCCGTCAGCCCACACTTCTGGAGGACTTCCAGGACGGGAACGCCCGCTGTGCCCTGCGGCTCGCCGTCGTCGGAATAGCGGGTGATATTGGAATCCCGCAGGATATAGGCATATACATGGTGCTTTGCCTTGCGGTGCCCCGCCTTGACGGAATTGATATACTCCACCGCCTCGTCATTGGTCAGAACAGGGGAGAGGTAGCCGATAAATTCCGAGCGCTTCTCCGTGAAGCTCGTTTCGGCGGGGGCTGCGATCGTAAAGTAATCCATGCATGACCTCCTTATATAGATGAAAAAACGGGCAGCGATACACTGCCCGTTTACTCATTGCATTACTTATCGAGATTGAAACGTCTCTTGAATCTGTCAACACGTCCGCCGGTGTCTACGAGCTTCTGCTTACCGGTGTAGAACGGATGGCACTTGGAGCAAATTTCCACCTTGATATCCTGCTTGGTAGACTGTGTCTCGATCACATTGCCGCAGTGGCAGGTGATGGTCGTCTTGTACAGTACGGGATGGATGTCCTTCTTCATGCAAATTCACCTCATTTTCAATGATCTCTGCTCGCAGACCAGTCGTTCGGGGCAGCCCCTTGGTACAGTCTACGTCAGGCTCAGTCCTCCTCGGCACTTCCGTACAACCGGTCTTCTTGTCTGATCTACGCCTGACATTGAGCCTCAGCCTTGCAATACAGCAAGTATTGCTGTGGCTGTGTCTCTTCGTCGATCACAGATCATCCGGCGAGAACCGGCTGCCCTCCAGTACCGATGAGTCCTATTGTATAGTAGCCCATCAGTTCCCTTAGACAGTAGTACTTCACAACAGAAATATTATAGCACAAAACCGCCCGATTGTCAAGCGGGAAGCGGGAGAACACATATTTTCGGCAATATGAACAAAGGCTTTTCCACCCATCACACAGAATAAGCCGTTATAGGGTGTTGAAAATAGTGGAAAGTGAGAACTTTCTGTTTTTTTCGCATCCTTTCTTGACAATCAACCGGAAAAGCAGTATAATAGGTATTACGTAGAATAATGTCATAAAAGATTATTAAGGAATTGACCGGAGGTGCATTTCGTTTTGCAGAACAATCGCAAAACCGAGCCCGTTTTATCGCAGAAGGACACCATCACACTGGCTGTCATCATGCTGCTGATCATCGTACTGGGTGTGTTGGGTATCGTAGCCGCATTTGGTGCCAAGTCGCCCGGTATCGTACTGGAGCCAGTGGCAGAGACCGCTTATATCGCTGAGACCGAGGAGGAGACCGAAGAAGAGACCGAGCCTACCGAGGATCCGATGGCTGTATACTATCCGGAGCCGGCTGCCGACATGGTAGTCATCTCCGAGGAAAATCTCTCGGCACAGCACGCAATTCTGGTGGATGTGGATAACAACCAGATCCTTGCCGTAAAGGGCAACGCAGATGACGAGATCTATCCGGCATCCATGACCAAGCTCATGACGCTGATCGTAGCGATCGAGAATGTGGAAAGTGTGGATTCTACCTACACCATCACCGGCGATCTGCTCCAGCCGCTCTGGGCACAGTCCGCTTCTATGGCAGGCTTTGCAGACGGCGAGACAGTCACCTTCACCGACCTGCTCTACGGTGCGGCACTGCCGTCCGGTGCAGATGCCACACAGGGTCTGGCTATGCTGGTAGCCGGTTCCGATGAGGCATTCGTCCAGATGATGAACGACAAGGCTGCCGAGCTGGGTCTGAAGCATACCCATTTCGTGAACACCAGCGGTCTGTATGACGAGAATCACTACAGCACGCCCGAGGACATCGCTCTCATCATGGAGTACTGCCTCAAGAACGAGCTGTGCAGAGAGGTCATCTCTACATATAAGTATACGACCTCCAAGACCGAGCAGAACCCCAACGGCATTGAGCTGACCAGCACGATGTTCAATAAGATGTACGGCAACGAAGTGCCGGGCATCACCATCGGCGGCGGCAAGACCGGCTACACGGATGAAGCCGGACAGTGCCTCGCTTCCTATGCAGAG
The DNA here is from genome assembly GCA_024684395.1 of Oscillospiraceae bacterium. Classification (GTDB taxonomy): domain Bacteria; phylum Bacillota; class Clostridia; order Oscillospirales; family Ruminococcaceae; genus UBA3855. The sequence goes on along the minus strand of JAIKWY010000113.1, from coordinate 1,459 downwards.
ACTCCCGACGGGCATCTCTACGTAGCAGTGACCTCCAAGGGCGTTGGGAAATTCACGACCGCTTTCGATGCCTTCAAGCTGTACGGCATCGTGACCGGCACCTACGCAATGGATCAGAGCGATCCTGCTGCGGAGTATCGCCAGTCCTAACATAAGGATATAGGCAAGGACATGACACTGCAAGAGCAGGCGTGTCCGCAAAGAAAGAGAGAGAACGACAATGAAAAAGAAAGTAATGAAGCCGAGAAGGCACCTCTCGTTCAGAGGGTTCGTGGTGATCGTCGTAACGTTCATTATCGCAGTATGGCTGTATGATGTTGCGAGCCGCTCCTTCCATAAGCAGCCGGACACCTATCCGGCAGGGGAAGGGATCGTTCCGGAGGGCACATTTGCCGATACCGAGTCCTCTGACAATGTGACGCTCGACAAGGATCCCGAGGAGGCTGTCAAGGAAGCCGGCAAGGTCGAGGAGGAGCCCGCCACGGAGATCGAAGTCGTGGAGGCTGCTGCAACGCTGCCCAAGCCCACACTTCCGGCAAACTGTGTGGCAATGCCGATCGATACCAAGGAGATCGGCGACGGCGAACTGCTGCTGCTCGACAGTGAGCATCCGTTCAGAGGCAGTGCGACAGACCTTTCCGATTTCTCCGAGAAGTCCGAGAATTACCTGATGCGTGTGAACGATCTTCCGATCCGGAGCGAAGTCGTGACGGCGCTCAACAAGATGACCGCCGCCTATGTCATGGTGATGGAGCAGACGGATCTGATGGTCTACAGCACGACCGGACCTGTTTCCGATGTGTGTCTCTATCCGGAGGATCTGCCTGACCGTGTCAACGGCTACAGCGTGGATATGTGCTACTACACCGAGGAAGGCGACATCATCGGCATCAACGTGGAAAACAACCCGTGGCTGGCGAATAACGCCTATCTGTACGGCTTTGTCCGCAGCTATACCGGAGCGGATGAAGAGGTGACCGGCGTTCCCTCGGCACCGTATCATCTGCGGTATGTCGGCAAGGTACATTCCATGATCATGCATGAAGAGGGTCTGACACTGACTGCATATATTGATGCCCTGAGCACCCACCCGATCACGGATCCGTACTACTGGGATGACGGGAGCACGACCTGGTCTGTGTACTATGTGCCTGCCACAGCCGGTACCACGGAAGTGCCTGTTCCGCTCAACGCCAACTATGACATCTCCGGCAACAATGTCGATGGCTTCATCGTTACGGCGGAAGGCAGGATCGGCGAATAATTCCTACATACCAACGATCCCCTGCACAGAGCGGGGGATCGTTTTGTATCTGATGATTTATGACAGAAGAAATCGCCGAAGGCACAAAACGGGGTTTTTAGGGGCGGAGCCCCTAAAGCGGCTGCGGTGCGCAGCACCGCCAAAAATTCCTCCCCCGCTTGCGGGGGAGGTGCCGCCGAACGGCGGCGGAGGGGG
>JAIKWY010000070.1 GCA_024684395.1 Oscillospiraceae bacterium | reverse complement strand
CATCTTCGGTGCCAATCTTTTTGCCGCACTGAACGATGGATTAACAGCCGGTGTTTTATCAGGGCTTCGCATCTTTGTTTTCCAGCTGATCGCCATTTTTGTACTGCCTCTGATTCTTGGCAGCGATGGTATCTGGCTGGCAATGTTTGTCGCAGAGTGCTGCGTGCTTGTTGTTACGATCATAGTCCTGATCAAAGGGAAAAAACGGTATCAATATGCTTAGAGCATAGCAAAATCCAGTTTGTCGACAAAAAATAATATTTAGAGCGTCTCTTCGGAGGCGCTTTTCTAATGCCCATCGGGAGGTGATGCGCTGGTATGAGTTTGAATTATGAAAATATCCCCGATAGGATCCTGAACGGACATTTTTGCGCTGTTTATAGGGTTCTTGAGATGCTGCATCTCGACCCGCAAGACTTCCTCAAAGGAAATTATAAGCTGAACGACCTCGGATACCAGATTACATCAAGAGGGACTGGCCCTCTCAGTAATATCATGAGGAAATCACTCCAGAGCCGCTGTCCGGTCACAAAGGTCAAAAATGGCTAGGCATGTAGGGAGCAGCTTTTAGGCACATAATACTGTGCTTCTCTTGCTTTTTCAGGGATATTGTGGTATACTGAAACTATAGAAAGTACGCAAAGGAGGCAGAGTATGGCGCAGGAACATGACTGGCAATACGACCTGGATGAATATATCCGTCAGGGTGAACCTGACCGCTCCGAGAAAAGCGCTGCGTGGCAGACTGCAATCGGTTTGCAGGATGTTGACGGCCTCCGAACATCGGAATACTTGCTTGAAACTGCCAAGGAGCATATCGAGGGCAAAATTGATATCGCTGCAGCTCAAAAGAGAATCTATGGTTACTATGAGCAGCGGGATGTTCGCATGACTGCGGAAAAGGATACAAAAGAAGCGGACATTGTGGCTTCACGAATTGCCGAGTTGCTTGCGGAGAACAGTAGACTTGCAGGAGAAAGGTTTGTTGCGTCGCAAAAACGGCAAGCGGAACGGTCTAAGGGAAATCCTTGTGGAAATATAGTAAATCAGCGTGTTTGCGGTGAACCAAAAACAAGAGAAGACATCATGATATTAAAATGGAAAGCTGCATGGTATTGCACCGCCATTTAAAACTCGCCAAATAAATGAAGTCTATGCATGTCTATGCAAAAAAACAATAAAGGAGAAACCTATGTTATCGAAAATCATACTTCAGATCGTGCTGATCCTGTTCAATGCGATCTTTGCATGTGCCGAGATCGCGATGATCTCGATCAACGATGCCAAGCTCGAAAAACTCGCATCCAGCGGCAATAAAAAGGCAGTGACACTCCGAAACCTGACCTCCCAGCCTGCGCGTTTCTTGGCGACGATCCAGGTTGCGATCACACTCTCCGGATTTATCGGTGCCGCTTTTGCAGCTGACAACTTTGCCGATTACATTACCGCATGGGCAGTGAAGGTCGGGATCCCGGTCGCTGAGAGCACACTCCGCCCGATCGCTGTTGTGCTGGTCACGCTCCTGCTCTCCTACCTGACGCTGGTATTCGGTGAGCTTGTGCCGAAGCGCATCGGTATGAAGTATTCCGAGAAACTGGCGCTCGGCATGGCGGGGATGATCCGTTTCATCCAGATCATCTTCGCACCGCTGGTCGCGCTTCTGAATGTGTCAACCAACCTTGTACTGCGTCTGTTCCGCATTGATCCCAATAAGGAAGAAAATGCTGTGACGGAAGAAGAGATCATGATGATGTCCGATGCCGGAGAGGAGAAAGGTACGATTGATTCCGACGAGAACCAGTTCATCAAGAACATCTTTGCCTTCGATGATCTGACAGCCGATCAGATCTGCACGCACCGCACGGATACCGTCGTTCTGTGGATGGATCAGTATGACAGCTGGAAACAGATCATTCACGAGACCCGCCACTCCTGCTATCCGGTCTGTCAGGAGGATGTGGATCATGTGGTCGGTATGCTCAGCGCCAGGGATTACTTCCGTTATTATGAGGAGGGTGCCGAGGCGGTGAAACAGAATGCTGTCAGGGAGCCGTTCTTCATCCCTGAGAGCATGAAAGCAGACAAGCTGTTTGAGCAGATGAAGCAGAAAGGCGCATCACATTTTGCCGTGGTGCTGGACGAGTACGGCGGCATGAACGGCGTGATCTCGATCACGGACTTGCTTGAAGCTCTGATCGGTGATTTCGACGGCAGCAGCGAGGCTGAAGCAATCAAACAGGTCGATGAGCAGACATGGATAATCCCCGGCAAGGCGCTCCTGACTGATGTCTGCACAGAGCTGGATATTACGCTCCCCGCTGAGGATTTTGATTCGTTCAGCGGATATGTGATTTCTCTCATGGGCTCTATCCCGGATGACAATACGACCACAGTACTTGAAACGGATATACTAAGCATTGAGGTTCAGCGTGTACGGCGCCACCGCATCGAGATTTGCCGTGTGAAAAAGAATCCTTAACCTGACTGAACGCGGAGCTGTTATTACGCACAAATATTAAATGCCAAATCAACTCTGCAAGATCTTTGTGTTTGCATGAGTTGATCAGGGCATCTGCTTCTGACAGGGCAACATCTAATCCCCACTGTCAAACCTCTCGTTTCTCTGATATGAATATCATTCAGACATCAAAATCGGGCTACCGAGGCACGTTGAGTGCGTAGTATTGATGTCACGTAAAAAATAGTGGATACAAGAAAAGTGCCGAAAATTCGGCACTTTTTCTCTTATGTAGGAATGATGAGATTATCGTGGAGTTGATTTTCACTGTTCTTGGGAATAAGTCC
>JAIKWY010000069.1 GCA_024684395.1 Oscillospiraceae bacterium | reverse complement strand
CAAGGATGCCCCGCAGATCGTTGACCGTCATGTGCAGCCGATCCTCGATCCGATGGAATGCGGCAGCGGCGACTACTGCAATGTGTCCGTCAATTTCTACGGCTTTGCGGCATCAGGCAATAAGGGCATCGCGGCAGGACTGCAGAACATCCAGCTCGTGAAACACGGCGAGCGTCTTGCCGGCAGACCGACCGCAGCATCCGACTTCGTGGAGGTCGAGGGTGACGATGCAGACGAGCTTGACGATGACGATATGGATTTCCTGAACTGACAGATAAGGGAGGACGCTGTGCCTCCCTTTTACATACACAAACAGGTGGTGATTTTATTGAGCAGACGTGTACTTTCTATCGACCTTGAGACCTACAGCGATGTTGACCTTCCGAACTGCGGCGTGTACCGCTATGTTGAGGGTGATTTTCATATTCTGCTGTTCGCCTATGCCTTTGACGATGAGGAGACAAAATGCGTGGATATGGCTTGCGGGGAGCAGATTCCGGCAGAGGTCGTGGATGCCATACACAATGAAAATATCATCAAATCTGCGTGGAATGCACAGTTCGAGCGTATCTGTCTGTCAAAGTATTTCGGTACACAGCTTGATCCGGATTCGTGGCAATGCACGATGGTATGGGCGGCATCGCTCTCCTTGCCGCTGAAGCTGGCAACGGCAGCGCAGGCTCTGAAGACCGCCCAGCAGAAGGATGCTGTTGGTGAACGGCTGATTCGTTATTTCTCCATTCCCTGCAAGCCGACGAAAGCCAATGGCGGCAGAACCCGAAATCTGCCGGAACACGCTCCCGATGACTGGAAGCTGTTCAAAAGCTACTGCATTCAAGATGTGGAAACAGAACGGGATATCCGCCGGAGACTTGAAAAGTTTCCGCTGATGCCGCAGGAATGGGATTTTTATCATATGGATCAGCGCATCAATGACCGCGGTATCCTGATCGACCGAGAGCTTGTGCAGCAGGCGATCATCTGCAATATGGCGATGTCCGAGGAGATGACCAAGAGAGCCTACGCCCTCACTGGTCTGGAGAATCCGAATTCTGTATCTCAGTTGAAGTCATGGCTAGAAGATCGCGGCATTGAGGTGGATTCTCTCGGAAAGAAAAATGTCGCATCGCTTATCACTGATCTGGACAAGCACAGCGCTGACGGTGAAGCTCTCGACATGATGAAGCTGCGTTTGCAGATGGCAAAGTCATCTGTGAAAAAGTATCAGGCAGCAGAGAGATACATCTGCACAGACGGCAGAGCGCACGGACTGTTTCAGTTTTCCGGCGCAAACCGCACGCAGCGATGGGCAGGACGCGGCATTCAGTTGCAGAATCTGCCGCAGAATCACATTGCAACGCTCGATGAAGCCCGTGACCTTGTGAAGCTCGGCTGCTTTGACATGATCGAGGTGCTGTACGGAAACACACCGGATATCCTGTCACAGCTTATCCGCACCATGCTGATACCGAAAGACGGCTGTGAGTTTATCGTAGCGGACTTCTCCGCTATTGAGGCTCGTGTGCTTGCATGGCTTGCCGGAGAGCAATGGCGGCTTGATGCCTTTCAGCGCGGCGAGGATATCTACTGTGCTTCGGCAGCACAGATGTTTGGTGTACCTGTTGTAAAGCACGGTATCAACGGCGAGCTGCGGCAGAAAGGTAAAGTTGCAGAGCTTGCCTGCGGTTACGGCGGCGGCAGCGGTGCGCTGATCTCAATGGGCGCACTGGACATGGGATTGAAGGAAGATGAACTTCCCGACATTATCTCTTCTTGGCGTGATGCAAATCCGGAGATCGTAAAGTTCTGGTATGATGTCGAGAAAGCGGCTATCGAGACAGTCAAGGATCACAATGACAGATCGGTCGGCAGGATAGGCTTTCAGTTTTCAGCAAATACACTGTGGATCGTGCTTCCGTCAGGACGCAGGCTTGCATATATCAAACCGAGGTTACAGCCGAACCGCTTCGGTCGCATGGCACTGACCTTTGAGGGGCTTGGTGCAAACAACAAGTGGGTGCGCGGTGAGACCTATAGCGGAAAGCTGACGGAGAACATCACACAGGCAACAGCTCGTGACCTGCTTGCTGAAGCTATGCGCCGTATGGAACTTGTAGGGCTTGGAATTGTCGGTCATGTGCATGATGAGGTCATTCTGGAAGTGCCTAAGGATCAATATACCGTTGACGAAATATGTGATTTAATGGCACAGAGTCCGAAATGGACCGATGGGCTGCCATTGGTCGCAGACGGTTACAAAGGGAATTATTATTTCAAATCATGAGTTTATAAGGAGGATATTCTTATGAAACAGGGACGAGCATTACCGGAAGTGCTGACGGAGCTTCAGCGTCAGAATGCGGCAAAGCAGGACTATATTGGTGCGGCGGAGGCTTTCCGTCTGGATGAGGACGGCAGTACCTTCAATATCGGCACCGACCACAGCTTTGGCACGACACAGCTTTTCCATCGACAGGTGGCATCGGCGCTCGGTATTCCGGCGAAGTATTATGACATGATGCAGAAGCAGAAACCGGATCTACTGGCAGACAACGTGAACGCATGGTTCTCCGACAAGGGCAGCAGCTACATGGTCAGAACACTTGATTACGGCAGCGGACAAGTCGCCCGTGCGCTTCTCTCTGACCGCTATCGCCGTATTGATAACCTTGAAATTGCTTCGGCTGTCCTCCCAATCTTCGCCGGACAGGAAGGCATGGAGGTCATGAGCTGTGAAGTGACCGAAAACAAGCTGTATCTGAAAATCGTCAATCACCGTCTGGAAATGGCGTGTGTTGGAGATCGTGTTCAGGCGGGCGTTATCATCTCTAATTCGGAGGTGGGACTTGGGGCGGTCTCCGTTCAGCCGCTTGTATATACGCTTGCCTGCACAAACGGCATGGTGGTCAACAGCATGGGAGAACGCCGTACTCATGTCGGCAGGGCTGCAAAAGCACTGGAGGACAGCTTCAATATCTACACCGATGAAACACTCGAAGCCGAGGATAAGGCATTTATGCTGAAACTCCGTGATACAACAATGGCGGCTATTGAGGAGGCGAGGTTCGCTCAGATCGTCGGTGTATTGGAACAGAGTCACGGTGCGAAGATCACAGGCAGAGTGCAGGATGTTATCGAACTGACCGGCAAGGCGTATGACCTGAATCAGCCTGAGCAGGACAGCATTCTGAACTATCTCATCAAGGGCGGCGACCTCTCCCTCTACGGCTTGTCCAATGCCATCACACGCGCTTCGCAGGATGTAGATTCCTACGACAGAGCCACTGCGTTAGAGGGCATCGGCTGGCAGGTGGCGACCATGCCTGCAAATCAGTGGAAGGAGATCAACGCATGAGCAGAACTTGGAAAGACAGAAAAGGATATAAAACGCGCAGAAAACGACACGGATATCCTGTGCCGGAAATCTGCAATTACACACGCGGCAGCTATGAAGATTACGATCACAGCGATGAGGAGTTGTATGTGGACGATCAGTGCTGTGAGAACTGCCGTTTCCGTTGTAACTGTCATCATACACCATTCCCATCAGGATGGTGCGAATACTGGAAGGACGGCAGATATTGAGAGAATATGTTGTTGAGAACGAGTTTGTCAAGGCGGTTAAGGCGGCAGGCGGTGTGGCATACAAACTGACATCGCAGACCGCAAACGGACTGCCGGACAGACTCGTTCTGTTTCCGGCGGCAAAGACGATATTCGTGGAGCTGAAAGCACCGGGCAAGATGATGCGACCGCTGCAGCGGAAAAGACGGTATCAGCTTATGAAGCTCGGTTTTCCTGTTTTG
>JAIKWY010000058.1 GCA_024684395.1 Oscillospiraceae bacterium | reverse complement strand
TGTCCACAGGACAGAGGGGACTCGCCGCCCGTAAGGCGGGTGCCGCCGAACGGCGGCGGAGGGGGACGGCTTTTCAGAGAATTATGGGTAAAAAATCATTCTCATGAAAAAATTTGAAAAAAACCCTTGACAAACCATCCGCATTGTGCTATAATAATACAGTCGTATTCTAAAGACAGCCGGTGGCGAACGCCGTAAATCCGGCCGAGGAGTGCAGATGGTTATTTTATCACGAAATATCCACTCTCCTTGTTATGTCTCATAGCAAGGAGAGCTTTTGTTTCTCCCGATACGATGAGGGGATCACAGAAAGTTTACTTTCCGGGATGCCCGTAAAAAATTATCGGAGGTGAATGTGAAATGCCAAGTGCAAGTGTTCTGGCAACCAAGGCTGCAAGAGTCGCTGAGCTCGAAGAGAAGCTGAAGGGCGCTGTATCTTTCGTTCTGGTGGACTACAAGGGTATCACCGTAGCAGACGATACTGCACTGCGCCGCAATCTGCGTGAGGCTAACGTGGAGTACTTCGTAGAGAAGAACACCATGCTCCGCCGTGCGCTGAACAACATCGGCATGACCCAGTTCGACGAGGTACTGAACGGTACCACCGCAATTGCGATCTCTACCGATGATCAGACTGCTCCGGCAAGAATCCTCGGTGAATTTGCTGAGAAGTCTGAGACCTTCAAGCTGAAGGCTGGCTGCGTTGAGGGCGAGTACTTCGACGAAGCAAAGGTCGTTGCTCTGTCCAAGATCCCGGGCAAGGATGTGCTGCTCGCACAGCTCGTTGGTTCTCTGCAGGGTCCGATCCAGAAGCTCGCAGCGCTGCTGCAGGCTATCGTGGACAAGAACGGCGAGGCTGCATAAGCAGGCGCCGATGGCAGTACCGTCTGCCCGCATGAGGTATGCGGCGTAAAGGCATACAAAATTTAAATTATAAAGGAGTTAATTATCATGGCATCTGAGAAGACAATGAAGTTCATTGAAGATATCAAGGCTCTCTCCGTTCTCGAGCTCGCTGAGCTGGTAGAGGCTATCCAGGAAGAGTTTGGCGTAACCGCAGCTGTTGCTGCTGCTCCGGCTGCTGGCGGCGCTGCTGCTGCTGCTGAGGAGAAGACCGAGTTCGACGTAGTTCTGACCGGCTTCGGCGACAAGAAGATGGGCGTTATCAAGGCTGTTAAGGACGTTCTGGGTCTGGGCCTGAAGGAAGCTAAGGAAGCCGTTGAGGGCTGCCCGAAGACCCTGAAGGAGGGTGCTTCCAAGGCTGAGGCTGAGGAGCTCAAGGCTAAGCTCGAAGAGGCTGGCGCAACCATCGAGCTCAAGTAAGTTCGATTCTGATCCAAACAAAAGACCGGAGGGCATGTCCCTCCGGTTTTTGTGTTAATAGGGTACCTCTAAAAAACATGTTTTTAGAGGCGGGGTATGGGGCGGAGCCCAAAACTGAAACTATATTTCTTTTCGCAGAAAAGAAATATAGGAGGTCTCAGAGAAGCCCTATAACACGATCTCCGCAAGCACCGAAAGCAGCGTCCCCGGCACGCCGAGCAGGACTGCCAGTAAGATATTGACCATGCTCAGCGTCGGTGCGATGCTCCCGCCGAACAGATGCAGCAGAAACAGCGAAACGATCCCGGCGCTGCTCCCGAGCAGAAACGCCCGGATCCTTTTTCGCTGCCGCAGATAGAACAGCAGCATACACAGCCCCGCAAAGCCCCACAGCAGCAGATATGTCTTTTCCATAGCTTCCTCCCATTTCACAGCAGGATGTACGCCAGCGCCAGCAGCAGCGCCGGATCCGCTCCCTCCCGGTACAGCACCCACAAAAGCCCCGCCAGTGCGAGCTTTTCCGCATCCCAGTCCGAGAGCAGCCCCTGCAAGCCCAGATCCAGCCCCGGCTTCGGCGGCATTTCGGGGATCTCCGGGATGTCCGGCACCGGGGGCGTTTCCGGCACCGGCGGCACAGCACGGCGCTGCATCTCCCGTGAGCGGCGGATCGCATCCTGCCGCATGGCATCAAAGCTGCGTTCTGCCATCCTGCCGCCCTCCTTGCATCAGAAAAATTCCTGTAGCATCCCCGTGCGCTGCATCGTCCGGAACACCGCCCAGAGCCGCAGCAGCCGGAGCGCCTGATCCGTCCTGCGCTGCCGTTCCTCGCTCAGATGCGGACGGATCGCCCGGAGGAGCGCCGCATTCTTGTCATCCGCATCCTGTTTCAGCAGCTCCCCGAGCTTCATGAGCATCGCCGCATCCGGCATCCCGTCCGGCATAGCGGGGGCAGGGGCGTCCCCGCCTTGCAGCATCTGCGCCAGCTCCGAGAGCTGCTGCATACTTTCCGGATCCGAAAGCACGCTCCGGATCTTGTCCTGCATCTCCCCGTCCATCACTTGCCGCCCGTGAGCTTCCTGTAGAGCGCCTGTGCCTGCGGGGTGCTCATGAGCTTTTCCACCATCTGGGGATTCTGGAGCGCCTGCGAGAATTTCGCCGCTTCGGCGCTGTTCATGCCCTTCATGGCAGCGTCGAATTTCCCCTCCGACAGTTCCTTCCGGAGCTGCTCCGGCGGCATCCCGAGCTTCTGGCTGACCGCCTGTAAAAGGCTGTCGAGTTTTTTCTGATCCATGTTGGCGAACGGACTGCTGTTCATCTGCATACACCCTTTCTGACTGTGAAAATACACGGATACGTGCCGAAAAAGAGAACGCTTTTTCCCCTCTTTTTTACAGAATCCCTATTGTATTTTTCCGCAGCTTATGCTATAATAAAATATGAGCCCGATTTTGACCGGAACATGCTTTCGGGTCTGCTTCAAAGGAGGAACACAGCGTGAAGATCATCGTCATGTCCGATTCACACCTCGATCTGCAAGCCTTACAGCGTGTCATTGTGATGCACGCAGATGCCGACCTGTTCATCCATCTCGGCGACGGCGAGCGGGAGATGAACCAGATCCTCCAGAACCATCCCTGGCTGGATGAGAAGCTCTACTACCTCAAGGGCAACTGCGATGCCGGCACCCGTGTCCCGCAGTGTCAGGAGCAGCTGATCTACACCCTGCCCTATGGGCATCGGATCTTTGCCGCCCACGGGGATGCGTTCCAGGTGAAGTTCAGCACGGCACGCATGATCCAGGAGGCGAAGCACAATAACTGCGACATCGTGCTCTACGGTCATACCCATATCCCGGAGGATCGCTACGAGGACGGGATGTACATCCTCAACCCCGGCAGCATCGGCTGTCCGATCGACGGCTATCCTGCGTCCTATATGCTTCTGAGCGTCTCCGAAAAAGGCGTTCTGCCCAATATCGTCAGCCTGTGACCCGGGCTACAGTTTTATTCTATGCGGCTGCACCGGAAAAGTTGCCGCCAAGAGGAGTTTTGTTATGAGTAAATCGTTCGTCCTGCCCAATCCTGCCAAAAGCAGCGAGAGATACTGCTTTGTGTTCGGCATATCCTTTGCCGTGATCATGGTGGTGCTCATCCCGCTGATGATCATGGACAAGGGACTGTTCATCTACTTCGGTGATTTTGTTTCCCAGCAGCTGATGTTCTACTTCCATGCCAATGAGGTCGTCCACAACGGCGGCTTGCTGGGATGGGACTGGGGCACCGACCTCGGCAGCAGCTTTATCGGCTCCTATGCCTTCTATCTCATCGGCAGCCCGTTCTTCTGGCTGAGCTGTCTCTTACCCAAGACGCTCGTGCTCTACGCCATCCCGTGGCTGCTCGCTCTGAAACATGCCGTTGCCGCTGTGACGGCGTATGCGTACATCCGCCGCTTCGTGCAGAACAAGGATGCCGCCGTGATCGGTGCGCTGCTCTATTCCTTTTCCGGTTTCCAGATCTACAACATCTTCTTCAACCACTTCCAGGACGTGACCGCCTTCTTCCCACTGATGCTGTTAGCGATGGAGGAATGCGTCAACAACAACCGCCGTGGATGGTTCGCCGCCTCCGTGGCGCTCATGGCGACCATCAACTACTTCTTCTTCGCCGGACAGGTCGTGTTCCTGATCCTCTACTTCTTCGTTCGTGTCAACTGCCGTGACTTCCGCATCGACATGAAAAAGCTCGGTGCCCTCGGTCTGGAGGCAGTGATCGGCACAGCGATCGCCGGTGTGATCCTGGCGCCCGCAGCGATGGCAGTCCTTGCCAACAGCCGCGTCTCCCAGATGCTCTTCGGCAAGGATATGGTGCTCTACGGCGACAAGACCCGCATCGTCCGCATCATCCAGAGCTTCTTCATGATCCCCGATGCGCCCTCCCGTCCGAACCTCTTCGACAGCGACTACGGCAAGTGGTCGTCCATCGGCGGCTATTTCCCGCTGTTCTCGATGGCAGGCGTCATCGCCTTCATGGGTCAGAAAAAGCGCCACTGGGCAACGATCCTCATCTGGATCTGCGTCGCCTGTGCGATGATCCCGTTCCTGAACAGTGCGTTCTACATGTTCAACGGTTCCTACTATGCAAGATGGTTCTACATGCCGCTGCTCATCATGGCGATGATGACCGCCCGTGCGCTCGACGACAAGACAATGAAATGGAAGACCGGCGTGGCGGCATCCTTAGGCGTTCTGATCGTCCTGCTGCTGATCTCCTTCCTCCCGACCAAGGACAAGCAGGACAACACCGTCTTCTTCAAATTCGCTTCCAACTACCCGTACTTCCTGATCGAGCTCGGCGTGACGCTGCTCGGCTGGATCGGTCTGTACTATCTGTTCACCCGCCGCAGAGCCGGCAAGCCGCTCTTCAAGCAGGCTGTATGGCTGACGACTGCTGCCTGTGTGGCATGTACCATGACGATGGTCTACTTCGGCAAATACGTCGGCAAGGACGGCAAGGAGTACTTCGAGAAGGGTCTGAACGGCATCAACAACATCGGCATCTCCTATGAGAATGATGACGATGACTACTTCCGTCTCGACATCTCCAAGAACCGCGACAACTACCCGATGTTCTGGAGCCTGTCCTGTATGCGCTGCTTCCAGAGCGTCGTGGATCCCTCCATCATGGACTTCTATTCCAGCGTCGGCATCACCCGTGACGTGGCATCCCGTCCGGAGCTGAGCAGCTACACACTGCGTGGTCTGTTCTCCTGCAAGTACTACTTTGACGAGATCAAGGAGAGCATGAAGGATCTCGACCTCCCCGGATTTGTCTATGACCATGACGAGGTGGGCTACAAGGTCTACCGCAACGAGTACTTCATCCCGATGGGCTTCACCTATGATACGTATGTCCTCGATGAGGATTTGAAGGATGAGAAGAACGAGGTCAAGGAGCGTTCGCTCATCAAGTCGCTCGTCCTCGATGAAAAGCAGGCTGCCAAGTACAAGGACATCATCACCGATGTTGAAGGTGCGTATCCGAACACCAAGGATGAGTATCTGGCAGAATGCGAGAAGCACCAGGCAGAGGCTTGCGAGGGCTTCGAGTTCGACAGCAAGCACTTTGCCACCAGGATCAGCCTCGATCAGCCCAAGCTGGTATTCTTCAGCGTTCCCTACGAGAGCGGCTGGTCTGCCACCGTCAACGGCAAGCCCGTTGAGATCGAGAAGGTCTCCTACGGCTTCATGGCGATCCGCTGCGAGGCAGGCGAGAACCAGATCCGCTTCAACTATGAGCTGCCCGGTCTGAAGCTCGGCTTCTTCATCACGCTCGGCGGCATCGTGCTGCTCGTGATCTACATGCTGTGCGGCAAGAAGATGTTCTCCGAACAGCTCGGCACCCAGACCAAGTTCTATGACTATGCCCCTGTTTCCGGCATCCGTGCCGCCAGAGCCTATACCGACTATCTGAGTCAGACATACCGGCCGAAGCAGGCTGCACAGCCCGTGGAACCGGAGGCATCCGACCCGGTGCCCGAAACAGAAGCGCCCGGAACAGAAGAGAAGGGAGATGACCAGACCGATGGCACATCTGAGTGAGAAAAAGCTGGACGGCAAGTCCGTTTTTGACGGCAGGATCCTCCATGTGGAGGTCGATACCGTCGAGCTCGAAAACGGCACACAGGCGACCCGGGAGTTTGTCAAGCATCCCGGCGGTGTCTGTGTCCTGGCAGTGACGGACAAGGAGGAGATCCTGTTCGTGCGCCAGCTGCGCTATCCCTATCAGGAGGTAACGACCGAGATCCCCGCCGGCAAGCTCGAATACGGCGAGGATCCCGAGACCTGCGGCAGGCGTGAGCTGCTCGAGGAGTGCGGCTGCACCCCGGACAGCTTCACCTACCTCGGCAAGGTCTATCCGACACCCGCCTACACCAACGAGATCATCCGCATGTATCTGGCAAAGGGTCTGCACTTCACCGAGCAGTCCCTCGATGCTGATGAATTTCTGGACGTGGAGCGTGTCCCGTTCGAGGAAGCGCTGCGCCGTGTCCTGAATGATGAGATCCCGGACTCCAAGACGCAGATCGCCATTCTGCGCTATGCCGTCCTCCGCAGCAGATAAACCCCGCAGAGACACAAAAAAGAGGAACGTTCTCCCGTTCCTCTCCTGTAAAAGCGTTTTTCGTTATGCTTCTGTGTCTGCTGCCGCTGCGGCTTCCTGCGCTTCGACCTCGATCAGAGCAAGGTGCTTCTGATAGGCATCGAGGATGCTGTCCTCGATCATCTTCCGGGCATCCGGCAGGATGGGGTGAACGATATCACGGAACACGCCGTTTTCGTCCTTGCGGCTGGGCATCGCAATGAACAGGCGCTCGTCCCCCTGCACGATCTTGATGTCGTGAACGGCGAGCATGTGGTCGATGGTGATGGAAACGACCGCCCGGAGTCGTCCTTCTGTGATGATTTTGCGGATTTTGATGTCTGTGATTTCCATGTTTATTCAACCTCCTATTGCTTTAGGGGTGAGCCCCCCAGAAAGCCTTGTACCTTTAGTATAAACTAAAAATTTGTAGATTATAAGAAGAAATTAGGTGTATTTTATGAATAAATCAATTTTAGAAGGAAAGAGACACATTCACTTCATCGGCATCGGCGGTTCCGGCATGTATCCGCTTGCCCAGATCCTCCATGCCAAGGGCTATCATCTGACCGGTTCGGACAACAACGAGACCGAGACGCTGCAAGCCATCCGTGACATGGGCATCGAGGTCAAGCCCCTCGGACAGCGTGCCGAGAACATCGAGGGTGCCGACCTGATCGTCCACACCGCCGCCATCATGGCGGACAATCCCGAGCTCATCGCCGCCAAGGCATCCGGCGTGCCGGTACTGGAGCGCAGCGAGCTGCTCGGCATCGTCAGCAGCTGGTACAGCGATGCCTACTGCGTCTCCGGCACCCACGGCAAGACCACCACGACCTCGATGATCACCCAGATGCTCTGCGTGGCAGGCGTTGACCTCTCCGCCTTCATCGGCGGCAAGCTCCCGATCATCCACGGCAGCGGCTGTGCAGGCAGCAGCGATGTCTTTGTCTGCGAGTCCTGCGAGTTCGTGGACACCTTCCTCAAGCTCTACCCGGACACTGCCATCGTCCTGAACATCGACGCCGACCATCTGGATTATTTCGGCACCATCGAGAATATCATCCGCTCCTTCCACAAGTTCTGCGAGCTGGCGACCAAGGCTGTCATCTACAACGGCGATGACCCCAACACGCTGAAAGCCGTCGAGGGCATCGAGGGCAAGGAGCTGATCTCCTTCGGCTGCGGCGAGGGCAATACCTACCGTGCCGTTGATATCGAGCATCTCCCGGGCTCCCGCACCGCCTTCACCGTCCTGAAAAACGGCGCAGAGATGGGCAGGATCACGCTCCAGGTACCCGGCGAGCACAATGTCCTGAACGCCCTTGCCGCCGTGGCATCCGGCGACCGCTATGGTCTGACCTTCGACCAGATCAGCGAGGGTCTGGGCAGCTTCCGCGGCGCCGGCAGACGCTTCGAGATCAAGGCGGAGATCAACGGCGTTACTTTAGCCGATGACTATGCACACCATCCCACCGAGCTGACCGCCACCCTGAAAGCAGCAAAGGAGATGGACTACAAGCGTGTGATCGCCGTATTCCAGCCGTTCACGTTCTCCCGCACTGTCCAGCACTTGGAGGAATTTCGTGATGCTCTCGAGATCGCCGACATTGCCGTCCTGACCGACATCATGGGCTCCCGTGAGAAGAACACCTACGGCATCTACACCCGCAATTTAGCCGAGATCATGCACAACGCCGTCTACTTCCCGGAGGATGAATCCGCCGAGTATACGGACGAGCGCAAGTACCAGAATTTCGAGGATGTCTGCAAGTATGTCGTGGAGCATGTCCAGCCGGGCGACCTCGTCCTGACGATGGGCTGCGGCGACATCAATAAGGTCAACAAGATGATCGTTGACAGGCTGAGGGGAGTGACGGCAACATGAGCGAAAAGCGCAGTGACGAAGTTTTTGACTTCATCAAGGAGTATATCCAGGAGGAAAAGGTAGCCCCGTCCGTCCGTGAGATCTGCGACGGCGTGGGCATCCGCTCCACCTCGACCGTCCACCGCTATCTGCACCGCCTCGAAAGCGAAGGACGCATCCGCATGGCAGCGGGCAAGAACCGTGCCATCGTCATCACCGACAGCGAAGAGGAGCTGGAGGAGCAGGGCATCCCGCTGGTGGGCACCGTTGCCGCCGGCATCCCGATCACAGCGGTGGAGAATATCACGGATTATGTGGGATTCTTCCCGGAGAGATCCTATGACGGCAAGCTCTTCGCCCTGCGTGTCCGGGGCGAGAGCATGATCAACATCGGCATTTTAGACGGTGACATCGTCATCGTCGAGCAGACCAATTATGCCGAAAACGGCGATGTTGTGGTCGCTCTGGTCGATCGCTGCGAAGCGACCGTCAAGACCTTCTACAAGGAGAACGGCCACTATCGCCTCCAGCCCGAGAACGACGATATGGATCCCATCATCGTGAATGATGTCGAGATCCTCGGCAAGGTCGTCTCCCTCATCCGCTATTTCTGATCAATAAGACGCAAAACGCCCGAATATAGAACAGAAAGGAAGACTGCACCATGATGAACAAAGTCAAGGTCGTCATCCTCGGCAAGGACTACACCCTGATGACCGAGGAAGCGCCGAACTATGTCTACGGCTTAGCCAGAACGCTCGAGACCCAGATTCGTGAGAAGATGGAAAAGGGCGGTGTATCGCAGTATAATGCAGCGATCATGACAGCCCTCTCCGCCCTCGACGATCTGAACAAGTCCCGCTCCATGCTCGACGACATCGCCGACGAGAGCAAGTCCTATGTGGACGATGCCGGCAGGATCCGCATCGAGCGTGATGCCGCTCTGAAGGAGAACGAGGTGCTCAAGTCCAAGATCGCCCAGCTCGAGAACACCCTCAAGCTCAGAAAGCTCAAGGAAGGTCTGGATGCCTGAGATCCTGGCGCCCGCCGGCAGCATGGAGGCGCTGATCGCCGCCGTGCGGTGCGGAGCCGATGCGGTCTATGTCGGCGGGACGATGTATTCCGCCCGCAGCAGCGCCGCGAATTTCGACCTGCCGTCCCTCCGGGAAGCGTCTGACATCTGCCGCCGTGCCGGTGTCAAGCTTCACTTGGCGGTGAACACGCTCCTGACGGATGCCGAGCTGCCCGATTTTTGTCGATTCATGTCGGAAGCAGGGCGGTATGTCGATGCCTGTATCGTACAGGATACAGGCGTTTTGCAGGCGATCCGGCAGGTGCTCCCGGAGATGACCCTCCACGCCTCCACCCAGATGAGCATCCACACCCCCGCAGGCGCCCGTGAAGCCGCAGCGCTCGGCTGTTCGAGAGTGGTCGCCGCCCGGGAGATGTCCCGTGATGACCTTGCAGCCCTCTGCCGGGAACCGGTCGAGGTTGAGGTCTTCGTACACGGCGCCCTCTGCATGTCCGTCTCCGGGCAGTGCAGCTTTTCGGCGCTGATCGGCGGCAGGAGTGCCAACCGGGGACAGTGCGCACAGGCGTGCCGTCTCCCGTGGAAAACGCCCTCCGGCAAGAATCCCGCAGCCCTCTCGCTCCGGGATCTTTGCCTTGTGCCGCATATGGCGGAGCTCTGCGAAATGGGCGTGGATTCCTTCAAGATCGAAGGCAGGATGAAGCGCCCCGAATATGTCGCAGCCGCCGTGACCGCCCTGAAACAGGCGCTGAACGGCGAGCAGCCCGACCTCGAACGCCTGCAAGCCGTCTTTTCGAGAAACGGCTTCACAGATGGCTATTTCACGGGGAAAAAACAGAATATGTTCGGCTTCCGGCGCAAGGAGGATGTCCTCGCCGGCAATGCCGTTCTGCCCGAGCTTGCCGCCCTCTATGAGAAGCAGCCGCCGCTCGGAACGCTCGATTTTTCGGCGAAGCTGCAAAGCGGCACGCCGTCCGTCCTCACTGCGTCTGACAGCCAAGGCAGATCCGTGATCGTCACCGGCGACATCCCGGAGAAGGCGGAGAAAAGCCCGCTGACCGCAGATCGCCTTGCCCGCAGCCTGTCCAAGCTCGGCGGCACGATCTACACGGCAGGGGAGACGACCCTCAGCAACCCGGACGGCCTGATCCTGACCGCAGCCCAGTGCAATGCCCTGCGCCGGGATGCCGTACAGGCGATGGATGCCCTGCGCATCCGGGAGAACACCCCCGCCTGCCCGGTCAATGACCTCCCTGACTTCCCGGGATCCGTGACGCGCGAGGGAAAAGGCATCTACCGCGTCCATGTCCGCACAGCGGCACAGCTTGCCGCCGTCCCGGATGGCGTGATCTGCTGCATCCCGCTGCATATAGCGGAGACCTGCGACCCGTTGCCGGAGCGCTGGATCGAAGCGCCCCGCATCATCGCCGATGAAGAACGCTACCGCCGGACGCTGCATGATCTGCATACCAAAGGCTATACGCATCTCCTCTGCCACAATCAGGCGGACATCCGTCTCGGCAGGGAGGAGGGCTTCATGCTGCACGGCGGCTTCGGACTGAACGTGACCAACCGTCTGACCGTGCAGACCCTCGCAGCACAGGGCTTGCAGGACGTGACCGGCTCCATCGAGCTGCGGATGCGCTCGCTCTGCCGTCTTCGCCCTGAAAAAGCGCCGGATACAGGCATTTCTGCCTTTGTCTATGGCAGGCTCCCCATGATGCTCTTCCGCTGCTGCCCCATCCGTTCGCAGGACGGCTGCAAGCACCGGGACTGCGCCATGACCGACCGCACCGGCAGGACATTCCCGCTCCAGTGCAGCGTTCACTACCAGGAGCTGCTCAATGCCAACACCCTGTGGCTGTCCGGCAAAGACCTGTCCGGTCTGGACTATCTCGATCTCTATTTCACAGACGAACCGCCAGCCCGCATCGCCGAGGTGCTGCACGCCTATCGCACCGGTTCCGGCACACCGCCCGAAGACCGCACCGGCGGGCTCTATGAGAAAGGAGGGCTCCGATGAAGCTCCTGTTCCATAAAGTGCGTGATAACGCCGTTCTGCCCGTCCGTGCCACACCCGACAGCGCTGGTGCAGACCTCTGTGCCTGCCTCGATGCGCCCGTGACGATCGCACCGGGCGAGACGGCGATGATCCCCCTCGGACTGACCTGTCAGCCCACCCGCAAGGACATCGCACTGCTGGTGTTCCCACGCTCCGGGCTTGCGTCCAGGCATGGCATCACGATGGCAAATGCCGTCGGTGTCGTGGACAGCGACTACCGTGGCGAATGGCATGTCCCGCTGCACAACATCAGCGCCGAGCCGTACACCATCGAGCATGGTATGCGCATCGCCCAGCTCGTCGTGACCCCCGTGCTCTTCCCGGAGATGGAGGAGACCGACGCCGTGGACGAGACCGAACGTGGCACCGGCGGCTTCGGTTCAAGCGGCATCTGAACAGCATTCCTGAATGCATAAAGGGGGCGGCTTGCGCTGCATTCCCCAAGAAAAAATAATCAGAAAAGAAGGAGAGAACAATGAAACAAGGTTTATTGATGTTTTCACTCGTCATGATCGCCGTATTCATCGGCAGTATGATCGGAGGTCTGACCGCAGATCTTCCCGGGCTCGAATGGCTCGGCGAAGGCTATGACATCGGGCTTTCCACCTGTGAGCTCGACCTGCACCTGATCGTGCTGACATTTGGTCTGAAAATGAAATTCTGCATCGCCGAGGTCATTTTCCTCCTGATCGCACTGCTCTGCTATCCGAAGCTCTGCCAGCTCATCTTCAAGGGTGCTGGCGGCGGCGGAGACAAGAAGTAAGATACTTAGTAGTCAAACGTAAATAGATAAAGCAGGTTAAGGGGCGGTCGGGTTCACATCTAATCCCGACACTACTCGTCTTCAATCAGCATCCTGTCTCATCCTCGATCGCAGCCCCTTAAAAACCCATTTCTTCCCCACGAAGTGGGGAAGGTGCCGCCGAACGGCGGCGGAGGGACAAGCTTTGCTTGCCAGCCGGGATGTAGAGGAACAGTATCATGCATGCTTTAGCGGATTTGACGTATTTTGACAGCGCTCCGCACGGTTTTTCATGGCATACATAAAATTTCCGAAAAAAACTTGTTTCCAGCCGGAAAAAATGATATAATAGTAAAGAAACACAACCATACCAAGGGCGAACTGCGCCCTTTCAAAGATAGCAGACAGCAGAACGAAGGAGAGAGAGCATGTTTACAAAAGACATTGGTATTGACCTTGGCACGGCGAATACACTGGTCTATATGCGTGGCAAAGGCATCGTGCTGCGGGAACCGTCCGTTGTGGCGGTGAACACCCGCACGGAAAAAGCACGCTATGTCGGCAAGGATGCCAAGCAGGTCATCGGACGTACACCCGGCTCGATCGTTGCCGTGCGCCCGCTCAAGGAGGGTGTCATTGCAGATTTTGACCTGACCATCACGATGTTGCAGGAGTTCATCCACAAGGCACTGAAAGGCCGCATCTTCACGAAAGCAAGAGTGACCATCTGCATCCCGTCCGGCGTCACGCCCGTAGAGCGCAATGCCGTCCGTGAGGCTGCGGAAAAGGCAGGCGCCCGCCATCCCGTCTTCATCGTGGAAGAGCCGATGGCAGCGGCGATCGGCGCAGGTCTCCCGACCACCGAGCCCACCGGCAGCATGATCGTGGACATCGGCGGCGGCACGAGCGAGGTGGCAGTCATCTCCCTCGGCGGCATCGTGACATCCCGTTCGGTGCGCTGTGCGGGCGATGCCTTCGACCAGGCGATCCAGAACTATATCAAAAAGCGCTATAATCTGCTGATCGGTGAGCGTTCCGCCGAGAACATCAAGCTCACCATCGGTTCCGCCTTCCCGAGCGAGACCGAGGAAATGATGGAGATCAAGGGCAGGAACCTGCTCAACGGTCTGCCGGAGAATGTCACCGTGACCTCGACCGAGATCCGGGATGCGATGGCAGAACCGCTTGCCCGCATCATCGACGCCATCAAGACCACCCTCGAGGAGACCCCGCCGGAGCTTTCGGCGGACATCATCGACCAGGGCATCACCCTTGCCGGCGGCGGCGCACTGCTGCGCGGCATGGATAAGCTCATCAACCGTGAGACCGGAATGCCCGTGTATATCGCCGAATTTCCGCTCGACTGCGTGGCAGAGGGCGCCGGCAAGGTCATGGAGAACATGGATAAGTACCAGGATACGCTGGTAGAATATCTGAAATACTATGAAAAGTAAGCTCGTTGGAAGGAGGAGAAACGGCAAATGGAAAATTTCTGGAAAAGCACGAAATGCCGTGTGATCCTCTGCATTCTTGCGCTTCTGACAGGCGTGATGATCTATGCGCTCTCGACCGGCGGCTATACCATCAGCACGGTCGGGCTCTTCAAGACCATCGCAGCGCCGTTCCAGTATGCCTCCAATGCCATCTCCGAGCGGGTGGAATACACCCTCCGCCTCTACCGCAACGCCGAGATCCACTATGAGCAGAACAAGGCGCTCCGGGAGGAGATCGCCGAGCTCAACCGGGAGCTTGCCGACTATGAGCAGACCAAGGAGGAGCTCGAGAAGCTCCGTGGCTTCGTCGGCATCAAGGAGGAGCACGAGGACTTCACGCTCTCTGCCCCCTGCGATGTGGTCGGCTATATCACCAACGATCCCTTCCACGCCTTCATGATCAACGGCGGCACCCGTGACGGCATCGACCTCTATGATCCGGTCGTGACCGATCAGGGACTGGTCGGCGTCATCACCGAGGTCGGCACCGATACCGCCACCGTGACAACGCTCCTCTCCCCGGACATCTCCGTTGCCGCCTACTGCGCCACCACCACGGACAGAGGTGTCGTCTCCGGCACCGTTGCCCTCTCGATGGATGGTCTGACCCGGATGCAGTACCTTGACCAGAACACCGCCCTGCGGGAGAACAAGGTCATCCTCACCACCGGCGAGAACGGCATGTTCCCCCGTGGCTATGTCATCGGCTATGTCCGCAGCATCGAGAACGACGATTCCGGCATGACTGCCTACGCCGTGCTGACCCCTGCCGCAGATCTCACGAACCTTGACAAGGTCGTGGTCGTGACGGATTTTGACGGCAAGGCGATCAAGAACGATGCCCTCACCCGGAAGGAGGCAGCCGATGCGCAGTGATCCCAAGCGCTACATTGTATTGCAGATCGTGAAATGGCTTGCCTATGCGCTGCTGATAGCGGTCTGCTTTTTTGCCGAGACATCCGGCAGCTATGTCAAGCCGCTGCTGCTGATCCCGGCAGCGCTTTGCATTTCCAGCCATACCGGCGAGATCCAGTCGGCAGCGGTCGGCACCGTCTGCGGTCTGCTGCTCGACATCGCCTGCGGGAAGCTCCTCGGCTACAATGCCGTGTGGCTCGTCATCTGCTGTGTGGCAGTCTCGCTCCTGCATAACTACTACCTGCGGGAAAAGCTCCTGAGTATGCTCATCCTGACCGTCATCTGCACGGCATTGCAGGGCTATCTTGACTTCGTGTTCTACTATGCCATCTGGGGGCATGACGATGTGGCACTTGTCTACACGCACTACCTCCTCCCGAGCGGCATCATGACCGTGATCGCTTCGATCCCGCTGTATTTCCTGATCGGTGCGATCAACCGCCGCTGCGGCAGCCACCGGACGAACGAGCTGGAGAAGACTGTTATCAGAAATAATTATTGATATAAATAAGATGCAGGAGGCTCAGCCTCCTGCCGAGGAGGGTTTAGGGAGGACGAGCAGTCCTCCCTAAGTCGGCGTAAGCCGACAAAAGCCCCCACTATGATAAGGAGACCACCATGCGAACCGCTTCCGACTATGTCAAAATGGCGCTTGCCATCCTGCTGGTACTGACATGCGCCTCGCTTTGTGTCCTGCGGCTGATGAAGGTGCAGGTCGTCAACAGCGCCGCCTATCACAAGACCGAGGTCGTCACCTCGTCCTATACCCAGAAGATCGCACCGACACGCGGCGAGATCGTGGATGCCGCCGGTCTGACCATCGTCAGCAACCATGTCAGCTATGCGGTCGTCATCGACGAGAAGAACTTCCCCTCGGACAACATCGCCGGCAACGCCGTGCTGCTCCGTCTGACCGAGATCCTGACGGATGCCGGGGTCGAGTGGGAGGACACGCTCTATATCTCCAAGCGCACCCCCTACAGCTTCTCCTCCGATGTGGAGGATAGCCGCCTGCGCTCCATGAAGAAGAAGATCGGTGTCAATGCCTATGCCACCGCCCAGAACTGCATGGACGTGCTCTGTGAAAAGTACGAGATCTCGGACAAATTCACACCGGCACAGAAGCGCACCATCGTCGGCATCCGCTATACGATGCTCGATGATGACTTCTCCATCTCCAACCGCTTCCAGCTTGCGCACAATCTCCCGATGGACACTGTCACCAAGCTCTCCGAGCTGGCACCGCAGCTGCAAGGCGTCCTGATCGAGCAGACCGCCGCCCGCCGCATCGAGGTCGGTGACGTCCTCCCGCATGAGATCGGCACGACCGGTCCCATCTATGCCGAGAATGCCGCCGAGTATCTCGAAAAGGGCTATGACCTCGATGCCATCGTCGGCATCAGCGGTCTGGAAAAGGCGATGGAGGACGAGCTGCAAGGCAAGGCGGGCGTCCGCACCATCACCTATGAAAACGGCGTGGCAGTTTCCGACGAGATCACCGAGCCCGTGGATGCAGGGCATACCATCCGCCTGACCGTCAATGCCGAATTTCAGCGGGGCTTGCAGGACATCCTCGAAAACTTCTTAGCCAATCACTACACCATCAGCCGTTCCTATGCGATGCGCTACAATGCCGCCGCCAGCGGAGCGCTCGTGGTGCTCGATGCCAAGACCGGCGCCATCCTCGGCGAGGTCACGGCGCCCACCTTTGACCTGACCGAATATTCCGAGAACTATGAGGAGCTGACGAAGACCCCCGGCAAGCCGCTGTTCAACCGTGCCACAATGGGTCTCTACCGTCCCGGTTCGACCTTCAAGACCATCACGGCGACTGCCGGACTGAATGAAGGCATCGTGGAGGGCTCCACCTCTTTCCTGTGTACCGGCACATACAACTTCCACGGCTTCCCCTACCACTGCACCGGACACCACAACTACATTGCTGTGGCACCGGCGCTCCGGGTATCGTGCAACTCGTATTTCTACGAGCTCTCCCGACTGCTGACCATCGACAACATCGTCAAGTATGCCGATCTCTACGGCATCGGACAGCATACCGGCATCGAGACCGCCGACGCTGCCGGATGGATGGCGACTCCCGAGACCTACCAGGAGCAGGGGCTCGAATGGACATCTGGTCAGGTATTGCAGGCGGGTATCGGTAACGGCGACACGATGGTGACACCGCTCCAGCTTGCGGTGGTGGCAAACACCATTGCGAACGAGGGCAAGCGCCTGCGGCCGTATCTTGTGGACAGCATCTGGGACTACAACCAGACGACCTGTCTGCAAAAGACCGAGCCCGAGGTCGTGTCCGAGATCGACGTGACATCGTCGAGTGTCTACAAATTCGTCGAAGCCGGTATGATCCAGGCATCCGGCAACGGTTTCCCGAAGAAATATTCCCTCCAGAACCTCGGCTACAGCGTTGCCATCAAGACCGGTACGCCGCAGGTGGCAAGCCGTGTGCAGGACTCCGTCTTCATCGGCTATGCGCCCGCCGATGACCCGCAGATCGCCTTTGCAGGGCTGGTCGAGGGCGGTGAGTATTCCAAGTATATGATCCGTGACATCCTTCTTCTGTACGAGGAAGTCTACGGCGACATGTGACCTCTCACCCTACGCCAAAAATCTCCGATTTTTGCACATCTGAGAGCAAAAATACAAAAAACAGCCTCACAGGTTCAGACCTGTGAGGCTGTTTCAGCTTGTTGAGAAACCCCGGTTTCTTGCTTCGGGTGTCCCCTTGACCCTCGCTAAATACCCTTGTCATCCCGTATCTCCGTCCGTGCTCGTTGTCTTTCCGCCGAACCCTCTCCCGATCGCCTCCACCGGGCAGATCGCCTTGCACTTACCGCAGCGGATGCATTCGCCGCAGTTGATCTGCTCCGTGACCTTGACCGCCATCGGGCAGACGGCTTCGCATTTCCCGCAGCCGATGCATTTGTGCTTGTCCACGTCCATCTGATAGAGTGCAAACCGGTTGAACAGCGCATAGAACGCCCCGAGCGGGCAGAGAAAGCCGCAGATGAGCCGCCCGAGCACCGTCCCGAACAGCGCCAGGAGCCCGAGGACATAGAACGAGAACTTATGCCGTCCGCCCGCCACTGCCTGCATGGCGCCGATGGGACAGGCGCCGAGCGCACCCGGGCAGGAGTAGCAGTTGAGCACCGGCACACAGAGCAGCTTGCTCCTGCCGGTGAAGATGCGTCCGCTGCCATAGCCTGCCGCATAGCCGTTGCAGCCCCTGCTTTCCGGGGCTCATCCGATCCCGATGCATTCGAGACATATCCTCACCGCCTTCTGGAACACTGCCGCCGGTTCGCCCCGCAGGATGCCGATGATGAGAAATGCCGTCCCTGCGATACATGCGGCGATGCGCAGGAGCCTTTGCCTGTCTGGTCTTATAGTTCCTCCATTCATGGGAAAGCGCCGCACAGGGATCCATGCGGCGCAGGTCTTCTTTCGTTATTGACTGTATCAGCTTCCCCGGATGGCTTTGCCGATCAGGTGGAACACCGTCGTCGGCAGCAGGGAGATCACCGCAGCAACAAATATGCAGCCGAGCAATACCCAGAAGCTGAAGGAGCCTTCGATGATGGAAAGAACGATCATCAGCAGAGAGATGACGATGATATTGGTCAGGTATTTTGAACCGTATTTTCCGTCCTTGTTCGTGATCTCAACAACGAACGAGGGGATCAGCCCCATGATGATCAGCACGATATAGGCGACTGTATTGTAGCCGGATTTTCCGTTCGCCAGCTCGATGAACATTGACGGCCATATCGCCACTGCAACATAAAGTATCACAGCGACCACACCTGCTGCAATAATGCCTGCGATACAGCTGCCGCTGCTCTCTACCCATTCGATTATGATGATCCTTTTCTTCATCTGAGCTCCCCCTTTTTAACGTTCCGCCGGGATGCCCGCCTTGCAGACCTCCTTGTTGTCATACATCAGATCATCCGCACGCTCGAAAACGTCCTGCACACGCATATCCTGCTCCGGCACGAAATCCGAGATGCCCGCTGCGATGATCACAACGCCGTTATGCGGGTTCTCCCGGAGCACCTGATCAAGCTGCTCCATGAGCTCCGTGCGGTGTTCGTAGTCGGTGCCTTTCAGGATGACGGCAAATTCATCGCCGCCGATGCGGAACACGGGCGAATGCTTGAAGTTGTTGCAGATGATCGAGCAGGCGCTGCGGATGAAGTCATCGCCCGCCTTGTGACCCTGCGTATCATTGACCTGTTTCAGACCGTTCACATCGCAGATGACGATGGCGAACGGCGGGTTGTTCTGCTTGTCGATCATCTCATCGAGCTCTGTCTCCGCCTGTACATAGGCACGCTTGTTCTTGACACCGGTCAGGGCATCACGGTTCGCCATATCCACAGCATTCTGGTAGGCGATCTCCATGCGCTTGGCGGCATCCACATTTGCCACGGCGATGATGATGTGCGAGGAATCCTCCTTCGGGCGGACGGCATAGAGCGACACATACTGCGGCCGTCCGTCCATCATCAGACGGTAGTTCAGGATGGTCTTGCCGAAGGTGGAAAGGCTGTTGAGCAGGTTCTCCTTCTGCATGGAGAGCGCCATCATCGGCAGGTCATCCGGGTAGATGTCCCGCTTCATATTCTCCTGCGTTGTGGCAAAGAAGTTCTGTCCCTGATTGCCGACCTTGAGCTTGGAATATTTCTCGCTGGCGCTGTATTCCGTAAATTCATTGGTGATGATATTGACATGGTAGATGACCTCGTACCGCTGTGCAAGCGCCATCGCAATATCGCTGAACGTCTGGCTCTGGCTTTCGATCGCCTTTTCCCGGCGCACCTGTGCATCGGTATTGAACACGCCCATGACGATGTGTCCCGGGTCGTTCTTCGGGCGCACGACCATCAGGTTCACATACTGCTGTCTGCCGTCGAGCAGCTGGCGATAGACCAGTGAGAGCGAACCGGACTCTGCCAGATGGCTCATAAGGTTCTCGGGCCGCAGCTCCGTGAGGATCCGCTGCTTGTCATGCGGATGGATGAGCTTCTTGATGTCGGATGCGGCATCGGCGAAGAAATTCTTGCCGTGCCGTGTGGTGCCGAGCCTGGAGTACCGCTCACTGGCGCTGTAGATGGTATATTCATAGGAAAATGCGTCAATATAATAGATCGCCTCATAGCGGCTGGCGAGCGCACCGGCGATGAGCGAATAGGTGCGGCTCTCGGATTCCCGCTTCATCTGGGCGTCGATGTTACGCACACCGATCACGACACGCTGGGGACCGTTCTTCTGCCGGAATGCCAGCAGGTTCATGTACTGGGTCTGTCCCTGGTAGGTCTGCCGGTAGGTCACGGAGACCGTGCCGCTCTCTTCGAGGTGGCGGAGCAGCGTTTCCCGGTCGAGCTCCTGCAGCACACGCTCCAGATCATCGGGATGGACGACATGTTTCAGATCCTCGGCTGTGCGCTCGAAGAAATCCTCGCCCTTGATGCCCTTGGCAAGATCCTCGGAGTCGCTGGCACCGACATAGACCGTGAAGTGTCCCGTATCGGTATCCACATGATAGATGACCTCGAAAAGGCTCGCAAGGGAGCCGGCGATCTCGGAATAGGTACGGCTTGCCGCCTCGGCTTCGATCTCCTGCCGCTTCTGGGCGTCAATGTCCTGCACACCGATGATGATGCTGCGGTCATTGCCACGGATCGTCTTTAAGAAGAAGTACTTCGGGGCGCCGTCGATGTTCAGGCGGTAGGTCAGCGAAAACGACTTGCCGTCTTTCAGCGCCTGTGTCACGGTCTCCTTCCGGAAGGCGGCGAGGAACATCTCCTGATCCTCCCACCAGACCTGCTCACGGCAGTCCCGGTGGACATCCTCGAAGAAGTTGGTACCCCGTGCGGAGGCAACGAGCTCCTTTTCGGTGCCGGACGTGGAATAGTCCACATAGCTGTCGTCGGTCGAATCGATGACGAACAGGCGGTCATAGTCATTGGCAAGCGCCAGTGCAAGGTTGGCAAATGTCTGTGGTTCACGCTTCTGATTTTCCATAGCAATACATCCTTTTACGTTAGCTTTCCCCTGTGGGGATGTAAAGGCATACATATCTATTTTGATTATAGCATAGTATTCACGGAATGTAAAGGGGAAAAGTGAAATTTTCTATAGAAATTGCTAATTGGAAGACATTGCCAAAGTGTGTCAAAGTCAGGACAAAGCCCTGCAAACTGCCCCCCTTGCCCCGCTTTAACAAAAATGATCGCTGTGGAGACAGGACATCATCAACGCAGGCTCTGGTCTGTTCTTTATGCTACAATCGGCGTGCGTCTGCCAGCGGGGGCTCCCCGTCTATATCCGTTTGGCAAGGTCGATGCACTCGCCGAGGGACTTTGCCAGCTCTCTGAGATGTCCGAGCTCGGTGCGGGTGGTGACGAACAGGATGTACGTACCTGCGTCGATGTCGATGGCACCCATGCAGCAGCCGGTGTCCCACCATTTCCGGTCGAGCATGGCGCACCAGCGGGGGAGGGAATGTGTCGGATCGAACCATGCATCCTCCACGGGGAGCGTCCCGCAGATATGCCGCACAGCGCC
Organism: Oscillospiraceae bacterium; assembly: GCA_024684395.1. GTDB lineage: Bacteria > Bacillota > Clostridia > Oscillospirales > Ruminococcaceae > UBA3855. The sequence goes on along the minus strand of JAIKWY010000058.1, from coordinate 15,160 downwards.
GAGAAAGTTCGCAAGGTCGGTGTCCGGTTTCAGCTCTACCATGCAGCCGCCTGCGATAAGGTGATCCGCCAGCCCGACCCAGAGCAGCCGCCCGTTACCGGAGGTGAAGGGGATGCCCCTTGCCGCATAGGCTGCTGCATGTTCATGATACCAGCCCTGCGGGGAATCGAGCGCATAGCGGAAGGCTTCGACAGCCGGTTCGCCGCCGATCCGGCGGAGGATGTCTTCATAGACCGTCCGGTCATAGCGGTCGGGGAACACGCCCACGGTCTGCCAGCGGGAGGTATCGGGGATCCAGCCTTTTTCGAGCAGATCGCCGAGCAGATTGTCCAGCTCGCCGCCGGAGATGCCCTCCCGGAAGCGCAGGACATTGGCACGGCTCTCGTCTGTGAAGCTGTATTCAAGGCGGTACTTGCCCTTTTCATCGAGGCAGAATTGCAGGAAATTGCACCCCCTGACCGGCTGCGGCGGTGTCAGGATGCAGTAGGAGAGCGTCTTGCGATGGACGCCGTGTACCGCCTTTTTCAGGTCACGCTCTGAGAAGCTGCTGATCCGGTTCTCGTCCGTTTCGAGGTGCCAGCCGTTGAAGTGCTTGTTGAAGATCGCCATAGAATTGCCCTCCTGTGGTAGTGGATGGGTCTATTATAGCATATTTTCGGGGAAAGGTAAAGAGGGAATGTTCGTCATGCGGCGCCTGCCGCCTGCTATAAATTCATCACAAAATACTTGACAAAACCGCCAAATTATAGTACAATGAAAGTGTATACGTTCCGGCACGCACTGCCCGGAGCGAAAAATTACGAGAGGGGTAATTACAATGAAAAGCAAAATCCTGGCAGGAATTGCCGGCCTGGTGATGTGCGCTGCATCACTCACGGCTCCGCTGCAGGCGGCTGCACCGATCCCGGTTCAGGCTGCTGACAGCAAGTACAACTACGCCGAGGCCCTCCAGAAGTCGATGTTCTTCTATGAGGTGCAGCAGTCCGGCAAGCTCCCGGAGTGGAACAATGTGCCGTGGCGTGCGGACTCCATGGTCGATGAAGACGGCAACGAGACCGATGTCGTGAAGGGCGGCTGGTTCGATGCCGGCGACCACTTCAAGTTCACGCTGACCAATGCCTATTCTGCGTCCATGCTGGGCTGGGGCTACATCGAGTATGAGGAGAACCTCAAGAAGGCTGGCCTCGACAAGGATTATCTGAATATGATCGAGTGGGGCATGGATTATGTCAATGCCTGCTACCTCGGCAATGGCAAGCTGGTCGGCACGATCGGCGACTTCACCGGCGGATCCACCGACCATAACATCTGGTGCAGCGCTGAGGTTTACCTGCGCAAGCATCACCTGAACAACGGCGACTGGGAGCGCCCGTATGATACGGTCGAGAATTCCACTGTTGCCGGCCTTGCTGCGGCTGCACTCGCAGAGGGCTATATCATCTTCAAGGACAGCCAGCCGGATAAGGCTGCCAAGTACCTTGCCACTGCCAAGGAGCTCTTTGAGCTTGCCGATACATGGCGCGATACCGAGGACAAGGGCGGCATGGGCTCCATGTACCCGACCTCAAGCTGGGTGGATGACTGCATGTATGCAGCCTGCTGGCTCTATAAGGCAACCGGCGATGACAGCTATCTGGACAAGATCAAGAAGGACTATATCCCGAACTTCCCGAAGGAAAGCCAGTCCGATGCATGGAAGTACACCTGGGGCCTCTGCTGGGATGATACCACACAGGGCGCTGCACTGCTGTATGCACAGATCTCCGGCGAAAAGGACTGGATCGACCATATTTCTCACCATCTCGATTACTGGATCGACGGTTACGGCGGCAAGAAGATCGAGTACACCCCGGACGGCCTTGCATACCTCATGAACTGGGGCTCTCTGCGCCATGCTTCCACGACTGCATGGGTCGCTTTCCTGGCGTGTGACACGATTTTCAAGGATGATGCAACACTGTCCAAGAAGTACCAGGACTGGGCAAAGAGCCAGATGGATTATTGTTTCGGCGATAACAATCTCGGCCAGTGCTATGTGCTCGGTATGAGCCATGCAACGCTTGAGCCGACTGCGATCCACCACAGAACCGCTTCCGGCGTTCACGATGACCACTGGAATGACCTCGGTCAGCCCAAGAGCGCAACAGCTTCCACTTCCGGCGACAACTGGCAGACAGAGTATGCCCATACGCTGTACGGCGCACTGGTCGGCGGCCCTGACAAGAGCGGCGAGTACACCAATCAGGTCAGCAAGTACGAGTTCTCCGAGGTAGCCATCGACTACAATGCCGGCTTTACCTCTGCGCTCGCTGCAATGATCGGCGATTATGACAACGGCAGCAAGCTTGCGAATTTCCCGCCGAAGGAAGAGCCTAAGTGGGCTGAGTGGGAAGTCGCAGCCGTCCTCAACGGCAAGGGCGACAGCTATACCGAGGTCAAGGCATGGGCGATGAACCACACCGCATGGCCGGCAAGAGTTGCCAAGGACATCAGCTATCACTACTACTTCAACATCGAGGAGCTGCTCAAGGCGGGTCTGAGTGTGGATGATATCAAGGTCGAGGCCAAGCCGCAGCAGTACTCCGAGGGCGAGCAGGGCTTTGCCACGGTGACAGGCCCCTATAAGTTTGAGGGCGACCCGTCCGGCAATACCTATTATGCAGAGATCAAGTTCGAGGACGGCCGTGCCATCCAGCCGACCGGCCAGAGCGAACACCGTGATGAGGTGCAGTTCCGTGTATCCATCCCGGATGCCATTGACGGACAGTCCACCAAGGGTGCCTGGGATCCGGAAAACGACTGGTCCTATGAAGGTCTGACGGCAACCGACAGCCTGAAGGATCCGAAGGCGCTCAACGAGCACTTCACGATGTATGTCAACGGCGCTCTTGTATGGGGCGAGGAGCCCGACGGCACCAAGCCGACCGGCGAAGAGCCGACCGAGCCCAAGACGGATCCCGATCCGACACCGACTGAGGCTACCAAGCCGGACGATCCGCAGAACGATCCGACCACGGATTCCACGAGCGATGACAAGCCGATCATTCTGTACGGCGACGTGGATCTGGACGGTACCGTCTCCATCCTCGATGTCATCACGCTCAACAAGGCGCTGATGATCGGCGAGCCGCTGAGCGCAGAGGCAAAGCTGTCTGCTGACGTTGACCTGAGCGATCCGGAAAGACCGGATGAGGTGGACAGCCTGAACATCCTCAAGTATGTCGTGGAGATCGTTGAGGCTCTGCCGATCGCCTGATCAGCGAAAACGTTATCAAAAACTGCATGAAATCGGAAAAATGCCCGCAACAAATATGTGGGCATTTTTCTACTACATGTATATAACTTCGTCAACATGTACAGAATCTGTAATATCGGTTTGTAATAAACGACAAATTTTCAAAAAGCTCTTTACTTTTTTGTACAAATATACTATAATGATTATGATAGGATTTTTAAGAGCAGATGAATGCAGTGTGAGAGCTGTATGAAATCTGACAGATGAAATCCATCGGCTCGAATGCTGCGGATGCTTGCACTGGGCAGAAGCAGCATATGTCCAAAATCTTTTATTTTAATGGGAGGGTAAAACCAATGCTTACATCCAAACTTGGCAAGAAGCTGGCGGCATCCGCTGTTGCAATCGCTATGACAGCATCTGCTTCCGCAGCATCTCTTGCTTCCCTGACCGCTTATGCTGGCGTCATGACCGGTGAGGGTACTTTCGAGGAGGGCGCTGGTCTGCCGTGGCACGTTTGCGAAAACGGTACCGGTCAGATGGCGTTCAACATCAATGACGGCGTATATTCCATCCTCATCAAGAACCCCGGCGGTGCTTCCAACGGCGGTGACGACAGATGGGACTGCCAGTTCCGTCACAGAGGTATGTCCATCAAGTATGGCAACACCTATCGTATCACCTACTCCGTATACGCTACCAACTCCGGTAAGCTGTATCCGAAGATCGGTGATATCACCAACGATAACGCAGAGTACTGGCATGGTAACGGTAACAAGCTCGGTCTGGAGTACAAGGAAGACATGTCTATGGATGAGCTCGCAAGCGCTCTGAAGTCTGCTACCCCGAGCAAGACCATCGACTCCAACCAGAGCCAGTGGGATGTTCCTTACTATGAAGGCTGGAACTCCTGGAAGAACATCGAGATCCCGGCTAAGAAGTGGACCACCTTCTCCTATGAGTTCATCATCGACGACTCCTACATGGAGAACGTAAAGCAGGAAGGCACCACACCTACCGGTGAGGGCACCGTTGAGTGGACATTCCACTTCGGCGGCGACGGTCAGTTCACTGACAAGGCAATGTTCCCGGAGGGCACCATCCTGAAGTTCGATAACATGATGCTCATGGATATGTCCGGCGACTCCAACGACTACAAGGCAGAAGAGAAGCCGGAGAAGAAGGGTCTGATGCTCAATCAGCTCGGCTTCTATCCGAAGACCATCAAGCAGGCTACCATCGAGACCACTTCTGCTGTTGACTGGAAGATCACTGGACCGGAGACCCTGTCCGGTACCTCCAGCACCCCGAAGAAGGACTCTGGTTCCTGGGAGAGCGCAGCTGTCATCGACTTCTCTGAGCTGAAGACACCTGGTAAGTACACCCTGACTGCCGGCGGCAAGTCTGTTGACTTCGAGATCAAGGAAGATCTTTACGGCGACCTGCTGAGAGACTCCTTCAACTACTACTACCTGAACCGTTCCGGTATTGCGATCGAGGATTCCTACATCGCTAACGGCGGTAAGAACAAGTCGAAGTCTGCTCTGACTCGTGACGCTGGTCACCCGAAGGATATGGCTTATGTGACCGATGAGTGGGTATTCCTCTATGAGGAGAGAACCAACACCGAGATCAAGGGCAGATATTCCAAGCAGATCGACTGCACAGGCGGTTGGTACGATGCCGGTGACTACGGTAAGTACGTTGTAAACGGCGGTGTTTCCATGTGGACTCTGGCAAACGCTTACGAGCGTAATCCTGAGAAGTTCGCTGAGGGCAAGGCTACCACCCAGAAGCTCCCGGAGACCGGCAACGGCACTCCTGATATCCTCGACGAGCTGAAGTGGGAGGCTGACTTCTTCATCAACATGACCCGTGATGACGGCTTCGTATATCACAAGATGCATGACTACAAGTGGACTGCTCTTGGTGTAATGCCGTACCTTGAGGAAGATGCTGACGAGGACGTTACTATGCCGACTCGTATCGTTAAGCCTGTAACCTATGCAGCTACCCTGAACTCTGCTGCCGCTCTGGCACAGCTGTCCCGTCTGCTGGAAAAGGCTGGCGACAAGGATGCTTCCAAGTACCTCGAGTACGCTGAGAAGTCCTACAAGGCTGCTAAGGATGACTATGAGAAGAAGTATGGTTCCATCTACAAGCAGGCTTCTGATGCTACCGATCTGGGTACTCCTCTGACCGATCCTTCCAAGTTCGCTCCTCTGGATCAGAACAAGGGCGGCGGCCCCTACGGTGATACTCAGGTAACTGACGAGTTCTACTGGGCAGCTTGCGAGCTGTATGTTACCACTGGTGACAAGAGCTACTATGATGACCTGAAGGGCTCCGATGACTTCGCATTCAAGGTAATCACCGACCTCGTAGGCGGTGAGAATAAGGGTTCTCCCACAACCTTCACTTGGGGTACTCTGTCCTCCCTCGGTACCGCATCTCTGGCACTCCATCAGGATCTGCTCGATGCTGCTGAGGCTAAGGAAGTTGTTAACCAGTTCCAGGCTGCCGGCGATACTTATCTGAAGTACGAGGGCGAGTCTATGTACGGTTCTCCGTATCCGGGTCATACCTATGATACTTCTGTAACCGACATCATCGGCGATACTGCTTCCGAGAGGTCCATCACCCTCGAGGGCGGTTATGAGTGGGGTTCCAACTCCATGGTTATCAACAACGCTATGATCCTCGGTATGGCTTATGACCTGACCGAAGATCCGAAGTACTGCAACGGCGTTATCACCGCTATGGACTACATCTTCGGTAGAAATGCGATCGAGAACTCCTATGTAACCGGTTACGGTAACGAGGGTACGACTACTGCTAACCCGCACCACAGATACTGGTGCCACCAGATGAAGCCCGATTGGCCGTCTGCTCCGGATGGATGCCTCTCCGGTGGTCCTAACTCCGACATGAACGACCCGATGATCCAGGGTGCCGGCTACAAGATCGGCGAACTGGCTCCGATGAAGTGCTACTATGATAACTGCGATGCATGGTCTGTAAACGAGATCACCATCAACTGGAACGCTCCGCTCGTTTGGATCTCCTCCTTCGTTGAGGACGAGGCTCCGAACATCGGTGAGTCCACTCAGAACCCGACTGATCCGAAGCCGACTGATGAGCCGACCGATCAGCCTGGCGACAAGGTATACGGCGACGTTGACTGCAACGGCAAGGTTGACATCATCGACGTTATCACGCTGAACAAGAACCTCATGGTTGGCGAGCAGCTCAAGCCGCAGGGCAAGATCAACGCTGACGTTGACGACAACAGTATCGTTGATGAGATCGACTCCCTCAACATCCTGAAGTATGTTGTTGAGATCCTCGAGTCCTTCCCGGTTAAGTAAGCACTAAAGCTTCACAAACAAACAAAACACGGCAGCGAAAGCTGCCGTGTTTTTTGCTATTCAGAGGCAAATTTCACATAAAACGCCGACTCCTCGCCGATCTCGCCCTCAACGGTATAGCACAGATGACAGGTCAGGGCGTCCCCGGTCTCCTCAAATGTCATCGAACGATCCAGGATCTCGACATCATCCAGGATGTTCTGCTCATAGCGCACGATCTCGGACTGGAGGGCGAGCCGCAGCTCCTCCGGGGTGTAGGTCACGGCAGTCTCGGAGAGCTCGTTATCTGTGACGGTGACGATGCTGACGGGCAGCTGCCATTGCAGGAAGGAGAGCGGCACCTCGGACTGTGCCGTGCGGGCGGCGGCATAGCTGTCTGCATGGAAAAACAGCGGCAGCTTCATGCCGAACAGCCGCAGCCAGCGCCTCCGGGTGATGCGTCCGGTCGGAACGGCGGCATTCTGCTCCCGGTAGACCGTCAGCTCGGCTTCTTTCGTGTAGATGCCCGTGATCTTCGCATAGGCATGGTGGAAAGTCGTGATGCCGTCGGCATTCTCGAAGGTGCCGCTTACGATCAGGTCGCCCTTTGCCACGCCGCTCCCCGGGAGCCGGTGCAGACAGCCGCAGTAGACCTCCACATCCGTGATCTGCGCATTCTGGGCGGCGATGATGTTGCAGGGGGTGCGGCTGTGATGCATCGGGATGTGGGGCGTTTCCTCGGCGATCTCCACGATGAGCCGGCTGCCGGTGTGCCGGATGCCGCACCAGGCGATCCCGGGGATGCGGCGCCGGATCGTGTACTCGCAGTGACCCATGTCGATGCCGGGGATATAGCTGCCGATGTCCACCCCCTCGGCGGAGAGCACTTGCAGGATCGTGGCGGCATCGGTCGTGTGGTTGCCCTGCAATTCGATATGCTCCACGGTATTGGACTGCCAGAGGATCAGGCAGGCGCTCAGAACTATGCCGATGAGAATGCCGAAACGGAGCCTGTAGCGGCGCAAAAACCGCTGCACAGAGCGGTCACGGCGGCTCTCTATCTGCATATGATAGGCATCGGCAAGCGCCCGCAGCTCGGGAAGGTCGGCGGTGCGGACTTTGCAGCGGAACACATCGCCGGTGCAGTACTGTGCATAGCAGGGGAGGGGGCTCTGGCGCACGGCATTGATGAAGGGGTACGGGTTCCTGCCGCTGACCGTGACCTCGCTCAGATCGGATAGCTGCATGGTTCACCTCGTTTCGCTCAGTTCCACGCTCGTGATCCTGCCGGTCACAAGCATACTACTGCTTTTATAGTCATAGACCCGCAGCCCTGTCCCCCAGACGGTCACGGTCATGTCCCGTGTCCGGAGCCGGACGCATATCTCATCATAGGCAAGGATGCGGCGGACATTTTCCACACGGAGCTCACGGTTGCCGTGCATGTGGACATAGGTGTCGAGGTACATCCAGTTCATGACTGTTCGTTGGATCCGTTTGCGCATGGGCTTCACCTCAGTGCAGTGTATGCGAAGGCGGCTGTATCTATGCGCATAACCGTCGGGACACGGGCATATACTGCAACGGTGATGAACATGAAGTATGGCAGATCGGTCGCTGCTGCGGCGTTTTTTGCAGCGGCAGCGCTGTTTCATGCACAGGTGTGCAGCAGTATGCTGGCGGCGGGGGAGCGGTGTCTGACGGTGCTGGTGCCTTCGCTGTATCTCTACTCGATCATAGCGGCGGTCTGCACACGGAGCGGGGTGCTGCATACGGGCGGAAAAGCCTGCGTTGCGGTAGTCGTGGTGATGTCGCAGCTCGGCGGCTATCCGCTCGGCGCACAGCTCGTACACGGGCTGTACCGGAGCGAGAGCATCACGCAGCCCGAGGCAAAGCGGATGCTCTGCGTCTGCATGGGCTGCGGTCCGGGGTTCCTGTTCGGGACGGTGTGCAGGGGATTGCCGGGACGGGCTGCGCTCTGGATGCTGCTCTCGGTGAGTCTGCCGAATCTGCTGTGTGCGGCTGTGCTGCTGCGGAAGATCGAGCCGAAGATGCAGGAAACGGCGTATCTGCGTGGTACACAGCTGTTGACGGGATCCGTGGAAGCGGCTGCCGGGGCGATGCTGCGGATCTGCGGCATGGTGCTGGCGATGGCAGGCTGCATGGCGGTCGCAGAGGGACTGGGGCTGTTCGCACTCCCGGCAAGGCTGCATCCGGATGCCCCGGCATTCCTGCGGGCATTGCTCGAAGTGACCTGTCTGGCGGACTGGCAGGGCCCGCTCCCGATGGCGGCGGCGCTGCTGACGTTCGGCGGCATCTGTGTGCATATGCAGATGGCATCGGTCAGCGGGGGTCTGCTTCCGTGGGCGAGGTTCTGGGCGGTGCGGGTGCTGTGCAGCGGCATGGCATATGCATTGTGCAGCTTCGGGATGCCCTACCTGTGCCGGGAGGTGCAGCAGGCGGCGCTGGTCGGCGGCGGGATGCCCATACAGCGTGAAGCACACTGGCTCCCGGGGGCGTGCCTGCTCGTGATGTCGGTGATGGTGATACACCGGGGGGAGGAGGTGCGCAGGGGGATGGCGTGCAGGCGTTCCCGGTCGGCGCACAGCAGAAAGCCCCCGGCTCGTACCGGGGGATGACCATTTTTCAGATAGATATAAATAGAGCGCCCGCTCTTTTGTCCATAACAGGACGGAAGAGCGGACGTTTTGTTTTTTCATGCGGATGTGCTGCATCGGCTGCACATCGACATTTCGTAGGATCTCGTCCTGCTTCGAGCGCCGTGCGGCGTGTGACGTGTAGCTGTCGTTCATGCAGAACCAGCCGGAAGCAAAGACGTTTCAATCGCCGTGAGGCGTGTGAGTTGCAACCCTAAAAGTGCATCATTCCTGGACGCTTTCTGGCTGCGCTTTCGTGCGCTTTGCCGGTGACAGGTGCTGCAACTGTTATTAGTATACCACAGTTTATACAAAAAGTCAAGAGGCAATGTGAGATTTTTTGGGAGCGGATGCTGCGGGCCTCCTGAAAGTCAGACTATCATCGAAGAAAAAACAGGGGCAAAATTGCTGTTTTTCCCATGCCTGCGCCGGTGCGAACCGGGCGTGGGGGCGTTTCGGATCGTTACATTTTTAGGAACAATGCGTCCCATGCATACAGAAATGCGCCCCAAGCTATGCTCGGAGCGCATCTGATGCAGCTTTTGGCTGCAAAGTCTGAGTGACGGGACTTGAACCCACGGCCTCTACCACCCCAAGGTAGCGCGCTACCAACTGCGCCACACCCAGACCTATATGGGGTACTGGTGGCAACCCACCGAATAATATTATACCACAGCGGGAACCGTTTGTCAAGTCTTTTTTTCAAAAAATGCAGTGAAAATCTGCGCAATAAAACAGCCGCAGCGCAGGAGCTGCGCCATGATGCTAATGAGAGACCCGGCGTGCGCCTGCCAGCGGGGGCTCCCCGTGGGCGAACTGTGCCTGATAGAGCTGCGCATAGAAGCCATCCTGCGAGAGCAGCTCCTCGTGTGTGCCCTGCTCGATGATGTTGCCGTCCCGCATGACAAGGATCCGGTCTGCCGTGCGGATGGTCGAGAGCCGGTGGGCGATGATGAAGCTCGTCTTGCCCTGCATCAGCTTCTCAAAAGCACGCTGTATGCGGTGCTCCGTGCGCAGGTCGATGGAGCTGGTCGCCTCGTCGAGGATCAGCATCGGCGGATCCGTCAGTATGATGCGGGCGATGCACAAAAGCTGCTTCTGCCCCTGCGAGAGCCCGGCGCTGTCTGAGATCGGCGTGTCATAGCCCTGCGGCAGACGGCGGATGAATCCGTGCGCATGGGCTGCCTTTGCGGCGGCTTCGATCTCCTCCCGGGTCGCATCCGGCTTGCCATAGGCGATATTCTCCGCCACTGTCCCGGTGAAGATCCATGTCTCCTGCAAGACCATGCCGAACTGCCCCCGCAGCGCATCCCGTCGGAGCGCCGAGGTCTCGGTCTCGTCAAGGGTGATGCTGCCGCTCTGTATCTCATAGAAGCGCAGCAGGAGGTTGATGATCGTCGATTTGCCGCAGCCGGTCGGCCCCACGATGGCAATGCGCTGCCCGGGCTCGACTTTGGTGGAGAAATGGCGTATCAGCGGCTTTTCCGGCAGATAGGAGAAGCTCACGTCCCGGAAGGCGATGCTGCCCTTGCAGCTCTCCGGCACGAGCGCATCCGCATCGGACGGCTCCGAGTCCGCATCGAGCACCTCGAACACCCGCTGGGCGCAGGAGACGGCGTTCTGGAGCTCCGCAATGACGCCGGAGATCTCGTTGAACGGTTTGGTGTACTGGTTGGCGAAGCTCAGGAAGGACGCAAGGCTGCCGACGCTCATCGCACCGATCCACGGTACGGCGCCGACTGCCCCGAGCGCTCCGGCGAGCCCGACGGCGGCATAGATCAGCCCGTTGACAAAGCGTGTCGAGGGGTTGCTGATCGAGGCGAAGAAGGTCGCCCGCCGTCCTGCCGTGCCGAGCTCGGAATTGATCGCGGTAAAGCGCGCCACGGCTCTGTCCTCGTAGGCAAGATCACGCACGAGCGCCGGATTGCCCGCCAGCTCCTCGGTCAGGGCGCCAATGCTGCCGCGCAGCTCCGACTGCCGTGCAAAGGCGCTGTGGGAGAGGGAGGTGATCTTCGCCGCCACGAACAGCGAGACCGGCGTCAGCAGCACGACCAGCACCGTGATGCGGACATTGATCGTCAGCATGAAAATGAGCGTGCCCAGGATCGTGACGATGCCCGTGAAGAGCTGTGCAAAGCCCTGTAACAGACCGTCCGAGAGGATCTCGATGTCGGAGATGACCCTTGTGATGATGTCGCCACGGGCATTCCGGTCGATATAGGAGATGGGCACGGTGCCGAGCTTCTGCATGACCTCGGTGCGGAGCTCCCTGACCGTCCCGAAGGCGAGGCGGTTGATGCAGAGCCCTGCCAGCCACTGGAAGACGGCAGAAACAAGCACGGTGCCGCCAAGCAGCAGCACCGTCCGGGCAAGTCCGTTGTAGTCCACCTGTCCCGCCGCTACGGCATAGTCCACAGCATCGCCGATCATGACCGGCACGGTCAGCGAGAGCGACACCCCGATGAGCGTACACAGCACGGTCAGGATCAGATACTGCCGGTAATGCCGGGTATAGCGCAGGATACGCAGGATCGTTTCACGCATGTGCATCCCCCGCTGTTACGGACTGACCTTCGTCTGCCGGTAGATCCTCCGGTAGGCGGTCGGGGTCATGCCGACGTGGCGCTTGAACTGGCGCATGAAGTAGACATCCGTCTCGAAGCCGCTCTGCTGGGACACGGCGGCGATGGCGTCGTCGGTCGTTTCAAGCAGGTGCTTGGAGCAGGCGATGCGGCTGGCGATGACATCCTGTGTGCAGGTCGTGCCGAATGCCGCAAGATAGATCTTGTGGAAATAGGGTCTGCTGATGCCCAGTTCCTCGCAGATGTCCTGGATGAACCAGCTCTCCTCGGGGTGCTGGTAGATCTTGTGGCGCAGTGCCGAGAGCTTGTCATAGTGCGGCACCTCGGCTGCACGGGCGACGGTGCCGTCCGATGCCTCCCACAGCAGACAGACCAGCAGGTTCAGCGCATGGATGCCGATGGCGCGGGAGGATTCTGTATCGGTGTTCTGTGATTCGAGCAGCAGCTTCCAGACCTCCTCCACAACGAGCGGTCTTGCGAGCGTGTGGAGCTCCTTCATCCCGAGCCCACGGTCACGGAGCTCTTTCAGATAGTGGGACGAAAGGCGCAGATGCAGGTATCTGCTGTAGGCATTGCCCTGTGGTTCAAGGCGGATCCTGCCCTCCTCAAACGGGTGGATCAGGAATGTGAATGGCTGCATGTAGTACTGTCTGTCATTCAGCCGAACGGTCGATCTGACACCGCACATGAGGACGAAAAAGTCGTTCTCCGGCATGGTCGTGTTCAGAACGAGCGCTTCGGGCTGCGTCTGTTCGCCGCATCCGATCAGGCTGATCTCATTAGGCTGTAGCATGGCTCCCCTTCTTTCGTGACATAATATGGCAATGGTGCGAAGCTGTCCCTGCTCTATCCCCGGGAGCAGGTGGCATCCCTTTTTCAACAAACCGATTGTCGTTTTGCTATAGTATCATCTTACTACATTTTGGCACATTTGTCAAGCTTTTTACAAGTTTTTTTCAGGATTCTTTTGTGCAGTTTTACGGCAGGTAATATTTTTTTCAGGAATCCCTTGACATTTTACGAAGAATTGTGTAAAATAGAAATAGCATAAATTGCAGGAAAAAATGCAGGAAGTTAAGATACTTTATGGTAAAATTTGGCAGTATGGCAATTCTGCCGATCTACAAAGGGGGAGACGGACGTGCCGTCAGAGACTTTTTTCCGGTTGCCGGAATCGAAACAGGAGAGGATCCTACAGGCGATCAAGGACGAGATCGCAAGAGTACCATATGAGCAGTTCTCCGTGGGGAACGTCATCAAGGAATGCGACATCTCACGGGGGAGCTTTTATCAGTATTTTGCCAACAAGGAGGACATCTACCTCTTTCTCATCTCGGATTACCAGAAGCTCATCATCAAGATCATCACCGAGAAGCTCCAGACCAACGGCGGCGACATCTTCGATGCGGTCTGGCAGGCATACCGCCATGCGGTGCGTATGCTCTGCTACAAGGATCCCCGGACGTTCCGCTTCAATCTGTTCTGCAACCTCCACCTGTTCGACACGGTATGGCAGCAGGACGGCTCGCTCCAGGAGCGCATCCAGAATTTCGAGCTGGTCAAGGACTACATCAGCACGGACTGCATGACGATCACCGATGAGGACGAGATCCGGACGCTGTATTCCATCCTCATCAGCACGGCGCTGAAGGACGTTGCCTACATCTTTATTACAGAGGACACCGAACAGCAGGTGCTCGAACGCTACCAGTCGAAAATGGAGCTCATGAAGAAGGGCTTCTACAAAGAGCCTACCACCTGAATGTAAATAATTTTTACCGTCTTGTAATGCCCCTGATGCTTGACAACAGGGGCTCTTCGTGTTATAATGTAACAGGAATCAAGAACAGGGAGGGACGTGCCTATGAAAAAACCGATGCATCTTGCCAGGAATCTGGTCGCAGGCGGCGCTGTGCTGACAGTCGTGACCTGTGCCGTGGCACCGCTGATGCTGAAAACGGGCATCAAGGCGCTGAAAAAGGCGGCTGGGAAATTCGAGTTCGACCTTGAATCAGGGCGCATCACTCCGAAGGATCAGGACGTGATCGTGCTGCAAAAGGATGCCTATACGATCGAGACAGAGGGCGAAGACGCCGGGAGGTGACGCAGATGGATATTTTTGCTGAGGATATTGCAAAACAGGCGATGGAAGCCATCAGCCAGCGGATCCGGAACATGACCACGCTCAACATCGTGGTGGTCGGCAAATCCGGTGTGGGCAAGAGCACGCTCATCAACTCCGTATTCCGGGAGAACCTTGCCGAAACGGGCATCGGACGTCCGGTCACGCAGTCGATCCGCTGCATCACAAAGCCGGGTTTCCCGCTGGCGATCTACGATACACCGGGCTTTGAGCTCGGCAAGAAGCAGCAGGCTGCCGTCAAGGATGAAGTTTTGAAGATCATCCACAGCGGCAATACGGGACATGACATCAACAAGGCGATCCATGCGCTGTGGTACTGCGTCAATGTCGGCTCCAACCGGACATTTGACGAGAGCGAGCTCGAATGGCTCCGCAGCTTCACGGAGGAGAACCGCCTGACGAGAGTGCCGGTCTTCATCGTGCTGACACAGGCATTCCCGAAGAAGAAGGCGGAGGAGATGAAGCGCTGCATCGAGGGCGAGAACCTTGAGATCTGCAAGGTCTGCCCGGTGCTGGCGCAGGATATTGATTTTGACGAGGAGTATGTCGCCAAGGCTTACGGACTCGATACGCTCATCGAGGTCATGGGACAGGTCCTGCCGGATGAGCTCCAGGACACGCTCATGAACGTGCAGAAGGTCTCTCTCAGAGCCAAAAAAAAACGAGCCCATGCAGCCGTTGCCGCCGCAGTTGCGGCCGCTTTCGGTGAGGGCTTTGCACCGGTACCCTTTGCGGATGCGGCAATGCTCATTCCCACCCAGGTGGCGATGATCGCCAGCATCACGGCGATCTTCGGACTGGATGTGGACAAGAGCGTGCTGACGGGCTTTGTCTCCTCGGCGCTCGGCTCCGGCGGTGCCACGATCGTGGGGCGCACCATCGCAACGAACCTGCTCAAGCTCGTGCCGAATCCGGGCACGATCGCCGTCGGGGGCACGATCTCCGGCGCAACGGCGGGCATCGTGACGACAGCGCTCGGCGAGGCATATATCTTGCTGATGGAGCAGATCTACCTCGGCACGATGCGTGCGGAGGATCTGACCACGGAGACAGGCGCCAGCAAGTTCAAGGAGCTGCTGAACCGGCGGAAGAAAAAGGCGCTCCCGGACGAGGGCATAACCGAATAAAACAGCAAGAGGAGGCACCGGCCTCCTCTTTGTCTGTTAAAGAGCAGATTTGCAGGGGATGGCAGTCAA
>JAIKWY010000052.1 GCA_024684395.1 Oscillospiraceae bacterium | reverse complement strand
GTTGCGGGAGTACGAAACAACTCCTATGTATAACCATACATCACAAAGCCGCATGATCCACCGAAAAAACAAACCACCCGCCCGGTTGAACGATACCCGGGCGGGTTTTGGCTTGTGTAGAGCTATTTTAGTATCCGTTTCCGGACCCGATAGATAGTATATCACGTTTGTCGGATCTTGTCAAGTATCAGATCCTCTTGACATACTTTGCGCCGATATTGATCCAACCTGCACCAGACTTCAGGCGTCCCCATGTCCCTCCGTCAGACGTTTTAGCGGTCTGGACGATGGTGTACACCTCGTTCCTGCTAATGGTCATCCGCACCGGGTACTGCACGCCGGCAGATGCTCTGACATTCAGCTCGGCGCAGATGATGCGCACCTTGAAGCTGCCGTCAGGATCCGGCTGCGGTGTCGGCGTCTGAGCAGGCGTTGGCTGCACTGTTTTGGATACACCGAAATAGTCAGCGATCACCTTTGCCTCCGCTTCTGCCATCTTGCGGAGGTTGCTGTCGTTCAGCAACCACTCCGTCGCTCGCCGGTTCGTGTGGAAGCTATGTTCGAGGAGGATGCCCGGTGTGCCGACGGTAGCAGCGCCTCTCAACACACCGTAGTAATCAGCTCCCCCGCTGCCTTTGCGTTTCCAGATACGCCCGGGGCTGTGCGTCTGCATCACCTTTGCGACCGTCTGTGCCAGGTCGAGCCCCAGCACATCACATCTGCCGGATACGCATACACAGGCAAGCGGATGGTCTGCACTCTCGCTGTCACAGGCATTGCTGTGGATGCTCAAAAAGAGGTCGCACCCGGCGGACTTCCTGCCCCTGGCTTCTAGCCCGAGATCCTTCTTCTGATCCGCACGGGTCGTCACCACTTCAAAGCCGTATCTTTCCAGCTCCGCCTTCAGCAGCAGGTGGAGCTTCCAGCTCATCTCGCTCTCGTAGTACGCTTTGTTGACAGGGCTTTGGTTGTTCTTTGCAAAATGCCCTGCATCAAGACAGATTTTCACACATCATCCCTCCTCAACTCTGCAACGCCTGGATCATCGCATACAGCTCTGCTATCGACGGACAGTATGGCACGAATGCCTGCGAAACATACCAGTCGTTCGTTGTGCAGATCATAGGCCGGAACACAACACTGCTTGGATCATACCCCGCAGCAATGTGCAGGCAAACATCTATATCCATTGGAGTATATAAGAACGAATAATAGATGCCATCTCCATAATCAACAGACTGCGTTATGAGCGAATCATAACCGGCATGCCTCAGATCGAGCCAGTATGATGAATCGCTGCCGTTTGCCGGGCATCCGGAAAAATGATATGAACCAGGCTGCAATGTGATCGGGATGCGTAGTGTGATATCTGTTGCCGGTGTTCCAGATGTCGAAATAGAACCATCTGAACCGAGTGTAAACGTCACACCGCCGACAGTGATCGGGAACGCAGCCCCCTGCCCGTAATAGCCGCAGGCATTATTCGGATCGAGCCGATTTTTTGCACCGTTGTCAAGCACTCCGACGATGCCCGCAAGGAGCTTATTCAGTTCCAACGTTATTACACTATTCTGTACCGGGTTGCCGGACCGTGCATTCAGCGTGCTGTCCATGTTGAGCGCTGCTGCCGTGCCGAGCGGTGGCTTGTTTTTGATATAGTCATCCGCCGAGCTGTCTGTCTGTGACCAGTCCGCTTGAACTGCGGAACCCTCTCCGCCGGCTGCTGCGTCCAGTGCCATCGCTCTTGCGATCATATCCACTGCCATTACTTCCACGCCCCCTCACTATCGAGCACCTTGTAGCTATGACCGTCTGCAACCATAGCAAGGCTGCCCGCATCCCACACATCCAGCGCGTCCGGAATGTCGTCTGCCGTGTCGCAGCAGAGCGTCACACGGTAGTGCATCACACCGCCGACCACCTCAGTCGGTACCTGTTCCATGATCGTGTAGTTCATCTTCTTTTTCCTCCTTCGGCTTCATTTTTTTCAACAGCTTCTTCGCCCAGATCGCATCAGGGTTAATCTCGGCATAATTCTCGATCACGCTGACGATCTCCATCAGCACGATGTAGCCAAAAACGCTGATCGCTGCGAATGCCCCGACCAGATCAGCAAACTGCGACACATCGTAGTACTGCCCCAGCATTTCGATGCCGATCTCCAGCCCGCAGGCGGTCGCCATGACGACGATCTCCGAGATCTTGTGCAGCCCTCCGACCCGCATTTTCTGCGAGTTTGGTTTGCCTGTGACGTATGCTTTGATCAGCCCGGTTATGATGTCGGCAAGCGCCATCATGATGACGATGGCGATCATGATGATGTACTGCATCTGTATCAACCTCCTGTAAAATCCGCCCCGCTGCCGCCGTTGGTGAGGAAAGTACCTGCAACGATGTCATACATGCCGATCTTGTCGTCAGCATTGCGACTGCACGGCAGCAGGTCATGCACTAAGGTACCGTTTTTGTAGATGCGGCAATAATACATTTTTGCTGTTGCGTACTCCATTACGCCATAATTACCAAGACGTGTCGCAAAAAGCATGAGCGGAAGAGTTAATCCGCTTTCTGTTGCAACAATTTCAGTCACTGTTTCTGTTCCATCGTTTACTGCTGCTGTAAGCTGGTTTTCTGCAACAGTTATACTTGCATCGTATACAGTCCCGGCTGATATATCTATCTCCTGACAGATGGCAGTTCCTCCGGCGCCTGTCGGATGCGACACCTTGGCAAAGAAGTTTCCGTTTGCATCTGAACCGAAAAACAACCCGTATGGCGTTGAAATATCAGACCAGTACTGACTCATTGCAACAATATCCTGAAAACCACTCGGGACAGATATAAACGCAAATTTAACCTGCACTTGAATCGCATCTGTGCTTTCTGGTATATCCATCGGCAGGTTGATCCACTGCGCACCGCTCGACTGGATGTAGTTCAGTTCTGTATAATCGCTTGGGATTGGCGAAGGCGGCGCCGGATCCGGATCTGCCGCACCGTTCACCGGGAACCGCAGGACGACATCGCTTCCGATCCTGAACGGGAACATCATGACGCACTCACCGCCCTTACCTTCTGCCGCACATGCAGCGTGCCGGTCAGCTTCTCATACTCCGCACCGCTCTGGATGAGGATGAAGTGCAGCCGGTAGGTGCCGCACAGCGCAGACGTGTCAGAGCTGCTCAGCTTTGCGTAGAAATGCTTGCCGTATACCGTATCCTCCGACACGGTCATGCTCTTGGACAGTGCCACCGCACCCGGTGCATTGTGATCCTCGATCAGCAGCGTCATGCGGGCATTGTCGGCAAGCGTGATGCCCTCCGGAACGATGTGAAATGCCGGCAGCGTATCGCCGGAGAAGCATTCCATCGCCGGAAGCTCATTGTAAAAATAGGTCGTTTCCATAGGTACCCCCTTTAGCTCTGATCACGCAGAGCGGTGATGGTATTCCGTAGATCCCGTGCCACCCGGTCTCCCTTGGTCGCGCGGATGCAGTCGAGCATCGAGCGCCCGTCCTCTCCTCCGCAGGCGATCTTCCAGCCGCCACGGAAATTCCACTGGATGCTGGTCACGATACTGAGCAGATCGTCGGTGTCAAATCCGACAAATTTGATGCGCTGTCCGAGATGGAAGCGCACGGGCTTGTGTACGGTGGCGTGGAAGGGGCGGATGGTGTAGCCACCGCCGTACTTCGATAGCGGGAACCACAGACCATTTGCCACTGTCCCGAGATCAACATCATGCCAGCGTTCATAGGCTACAGCATGGAGTCCATTGATAAATGGGTTGTCGCCTGTCAGTGTATACATGATATAGGCGTATTGATTGTACATCGGGTTTCTGTTGTAGCATTTGTTCTCAGCCCATCCTTGGTGCGTTGTTGCGGTAACTGTCGTACGAAGGAGATTGATGGTATAGTCTGCGATCTCATAGCTGCCGTCCTCGACATCTTGCGGACTAATCTGCTGTGTTGTATCTGTTGTTCCATCGTTCCATCCGAACTCCGGCTGGCCGAACTGCCCAAGTGTCAGGGCTCCATCCTCCTCCCTGGCATATACATAGCCGCCCGTCAGCTCAGCCAGATAGCGGTAGTAGTCACGGGCGCTGTCTGTCCTTGCACTTGATTGCAGATTCTGTATGTCGTTATCCTTGACATACAGAGGAAAGTTCAAAGGCCAGTCCGGATCAGGATACGGATCCTGATCCGGATCAGGCTGAATATACACATGCGAATTGGCATAATCATACCCGGCGTTTCTTTGCGAGTCATAGTTGACCCATGTCAGAACATCTGGTATTCCGCTTCTTGCCTGAATGAACCTGTTCACGATAGAAGTCATCAGTTCAAGCCATTGATGCACCATGCGGTAATGATTCCCGGGTGAACCTCCGTCCAGCGGGTAGTGCTGGTAAAACTCAACGAACACGCCTACACCGTATTTGGTATTATCCAGCGATTTGTCACTATAATCGTGCGGATCCGGAACAAGGTTGAGCGCCGACGTATCCGTCCACCCCACCGCATCCTGCGCCGAGATCTGAAACAGATCCCCGGCAAGCCGTTTGCAGTCTGTGACGTAAAACACCCCGAGCTGCTCGAAGTTCTGCTCTCCCGCATACTTGTGCTTCATTTTCAGACGTGCGGAACGAACCTGAAAATAGGTCATACCAGGCATCCTGCATGTGATGTTCAGCATCGCCGCAAACACCCCGCCGATGGTGATCGCACCGTCCGGGCAGCATTGCTTACGGATGCCTGCACTGATGATCTGCGCATCCTCCAGCACAGCAGCCTCCACCCATTCGCTCTGGTCGTAGTCATACCTTTCCACGATGCACTGTGCAAATTCCTGAATAGCCGGCACGTTCACACCCCCTTGTAGACCGGGATCACGATCCTGATCTCCCGCTTTGCATAGGTCTGCCGGATGACATAGACCTCAAGCGGCGCCGTCTGCGTTGCAAGGCTCACCGAGAGCGAGACGCTCGAACCGTGTGTGCCCTGTACCACGACATTCTGATCGAAGATCCAGGTGTTATTTTGGCTGACAGGCTCCTGCATGATGCTCGCAGCGCCACGGAGCACCCAGAAGTACGGCGCTCCGCTGTAACATGTCGGCACAAAGCCGAGCGTGAAGCTGCTTGCGGCGATGACCGGCTGCTTCCGGATCCAGTAGCCGTTCCTGTGATAGCGGAACGTCTTCCGGAGCTGTTCGTCCGTGCCGTTTATCGTGATCATCGGCTCATTGTCCGTCATTGAAAGCCCAACCGCCGGGACCGTGTGTGAAGCCGGAGCGCCTGTTTCGGCGTCAAGCTCGATCTGCACCGGCAGCTTGACGGAATAGATGCCCGTCCCGCTGAATTTCTCGCAGATGTCCGCCCCGCTCGTCACCAGCACAGGTGTGCCATGCAGCAGCGGCAGCGCCTGCTTCGTGTCAACGCCGAAGTGCGCACCGGCGATGCAGAGCCGTGTGTTCCGCACTGTCCTGGAGATCGCATCCGCCTGTGCATAGCCGCATTCGAGCTCGACAGTGCAGGTCGCCGCATCGAGCTCGGAAGGATAGGCGAGCGGGTCGCCGGATGCCATCGTATAGCGCTTGGCGTTCGGCGTGCGCTTCATGACCGGTGTGCCGACCTGCTTGCAGTCCGCAGCGATCAGCGCCATACTGTCGGCGGAGTTGGATGCACCGCCGTCCGTGTAAATGTCCACAAATCTCACATCGTCACACCTCCCGACATGGCATTCGCCGTTTGCAGCGACTTGACGACCACCGTGTCCAGATGCTCGCCGCCAATGCTCACAGGGATGATGATGTCCCCGGTCTGCTGCGGCTGCTCCGGTGCGGCAGCGGTCGCGCTGTTGTTGGTCGTTTCATAGCTGTTGTAGTTGTTGATGATCTGCGAGGTCGCAGCCGGTTCGATGGGCATGGCATAGCGCGGCGCCTTCCGCATGATCTCGGCCGCCTCCGGGCTGATCTCCGGCAGGCGGTTATCTGCTTCCCGGATCACATCCTGTCTGATGGCAGGCAGGTCGTATGCCGTCCGTAGCAGTTCGGTCATGTCGATCTCCGGCACGATGGTCTGCGTCAGGTCAGGCAGCTCCGGCTTCGGGATGTCTGTCAGCTGCCATGCGACTGCCGGGAGCTCATTCTCCGCCGGTGTGATCTCCTGCCGGATCATCTGCATCAGATCCGGAAGCTCTGGCACCGGGATATCATTGTTTTTGTACTCGATCTGCTGCATGAGCGTCTGCGAAAGCTCGCTCTGCTCCGGCAGCTTCATTTCGGGCTTTGCCACATCCACGACCGGAACGATCGTCTCAGTGATGTCCGGAAGCGCCTGTTCCGCTGCCTTCTGCACATCCTCACCGACCTCCGGCATCTCTGTCTCGAAGCCTACCCCGATGCCGAGCGCAAGGTTTTTGCCGATCAGATCACGCATCACGCCGGATGGAGAATGTATATCAAACTTGCCGGTGAAAATTCCGAGTATATTGTCAGCGATACCGGAAACAGTACCGCCGAGCCAGTCCGCCATGCTCAGGATGCCGTTGCCGAGCCCCGTGACGATGTTCTTGCCAATGTTCAGCATGTCCTCCGGCAGCTTCTTCAGACCGTCAACGATTTTCTGTTTGAGGTCTGCTGCGCCTTCCTCGCCCTGTGTCACAAGATCGGCGATAAAGGATCCGACACTGATCTTTGCATTCGTCCATGCTTCGGATGCCCATTCTGTGATGCTCTTCCAGCCTTCCTCGCAGTTCGTTTTCGCATCTGCGAAGAATGCCTCGATGTCCTCGAGCCCGGAGAGCCAGATCTCGCCAAACGAATCAAAGTTCACACTGTTGTATCCGTCGAGTATACCGTTGATCAGTGAAGCGCCAAGTGCCGCCCAGTCCTGCTCGCCGAGCACCTGTCCGATCTCCTCGACCAGCAGCACAAGCTCCCCCGCAGAGGTCGCACTGAGCGTACAAAGCCCCTTGACGAGCTCCGCCACAAGCAGCGCCCCCGTCTCCGCAAGCTGCCCCATCAGCTCGGGATCGAGCAGCGTGTCGATGATCACCGGCACAAGCCCGAGCACAGCGTGCTGTAGCTCGCCGATGCCGTCACCGGTCAGACCCTCGATGATTGCTGTTAGGAGCTTGCCTGCCACCTCGATGACAGACGCCAGCATGGACGGATCGAGCAGCGCCTCGCCGAGTGCCGTGATGATCTCAGCCGCCGCACTGAGCAGCGGGTCGAGGTTGTCAGAGATGAAGTCCGCCAGCATCGTCAGCAGCGCAACAGCCACACCGACGATCTCCGGCAGCGCCTCTATCAGACCGAGCACCAGCTCGCCGATGATCTCCCCGCCGAGCACAAGCAGCTCCGGCAGATTGTCAATGAGCGCCGTTGCGACCGTTTGCAGGATGGTTTTTGCGATGGTCAGGAGCTTTGGCACGGCAGTTTTGATGCCTGTCAGCAGCATCTTGACAATATCTGCACCGGCTTCGAGCATCCCGCCGAGGCTTTCTGTGATCGCTGGGATGATGCGCTCCATCAGCGTTTTGCCGACGAATGCCGCAAGGTTCGCCCGCCGCTCCATGCCGTCGATCAGCCCGGTCAGCAGGCTCTCACCGATTTCCATCAGCTCCGGCACAATGTCCGCAGCCGCATCCGGGAGCCGGATCAGCGCCAGGATGAGCGTGTCTGCGATCTCCCCGGCGTGCTCCTCGATGCCGTCCGTGATGCCTGTCACGATGTTGGTGCCGAGCGCCGACCACATAGCCGATGCGATCCCAGCAAGGTCGCCCTCGCCGATGTCGGCATTTTCGTAGGCTTCCTTGATCTGCGAGATATACGAGCCGGCATCCTGCACGAGCGACCGCAGCGGAGAAACCATTCCCTCGTAAAGAGAATTGCCGAGCGCCTCCGCCTTGGATTGCAGGCTCTTGATGTCGCCCTCGAGGTTGTCGTTCATGGTCTTCGCCATGTCGGACATGGCGCCGTCACAGTCGCCGATCGCCGCCGTCAGATCGTTGAACTCATCACCGCAGCCCGCAAGCATGCCCTGCGCCGCTGCGATGTCAGTCTTGTTGAAGATCTCGTTCAGGACACTCGTTTTCTGCGCATCCGTCATGCCGGTCAGCGCCTTGTCGAGGTCGCCGAAGATCTCGTTCAGCCCGCGCAGATTGCCCTCCGCATCGAGCGTTGCAACGCCGAGCGCATCCAGCCGTGCTCTTGCCACGTCCGTCGGCGCACTCAGGCTCAGGATCATGTTCCGGAGCTTGGTGCCGCCCTCTGCGCCCTTGATGCCGCGGTTCGCCAGCACACCAAGCGCAGCATTCAGCTCGACTGTTCCGCCCTTCAGCGACTTGGCTGTGCCGCCGACCGTGAGGATGGCTTCACCGAGCTGTGCGACGTTGGTGTTGGCCTTGGATGCCGTCCTTGCAAGCTCATCGCCGAAGTGCGTCAGGTTCTCCTTGTTCGCTTCGATGCCGAGCGCAGCCATCGCATCGGTCGCCAGATCAGATGCTCGCGCCAGCTCCATGCCGCCCGCAGCTGCAAGGTCGAGCACCGCCGGGAGCGCATCCGCAGCCTGCTCCGCCGAATAGCCGGCAAGTGCGAGGTAGTTCAGCGCATCCGCTGCCTCAGAAGCCGAGAATGTCGTGCTTTCACCGGCAGCCTTTGCCGCATCGCTCAGCAGGTCAAAGCTGTTCACGCCGTCCTGGATCGTGTCACGGGTGATGCCCATCGTGGCAATGACCTGCGACATCGAGTGCTCAAACCCTGAGCCGACGCTGACAGCATAGCCGCCGAGCGCCGCCATGCCGGCACCGACCGCTGCGACCGCACCGCCCACCACTGCCATTCCGGATTTGGCAATGGATCCGAGCTTGTCCAGCCCCGCTTCAAAGCCGGATTTGTCGATCGCCGTATCGAATTTCAGTGTTCCGTCAAATGCCATGTTCTCACCTCACACCATCATAGAATCCCACAATGCATCCCCGAACGCTTCCTCCTCCCGTTCCCACGGGAGCCTGATCTGCCGCTGTATCGCTGCGATGCGCTGCCGCTCCGCCTTGTTCCTGATCTTGGAGAGATCACAGGAGCGGTATCCGATGCGCTTCATGCACTGCGAATCCTCCGGCAGCGCTGTGAAAAGCGCCCGGAACTCCCACCAGTGCAGGAAATCCACCGCCAGCAGGTCGATGCCGTAGTACCGCCGGAAGTCCCCGACGATATACGCCGCATCCACCCGCCAGTCAAACACCGGCGGGCGTTCCGGCTGTTCATCATCCTCTTCTGTCTCTTCCGGATCCTGCCGCAGTCCGTCTGCCCGGTAAAAGCCGAGCAGCGCCGTGACAAGCGATGCCGTCACATGCTCCGGTGGATCCTCCACCCACATGAGCGCAGCCGCTGCACGTTCTTCCGGCAGGAGCGAACGGTCGGCAAGCATGTCCGCAAACCGGATCCAGTCCCGGAAGTCCGTCAGCACGCTGTACACACGTCCGTCCGCTTCGATGCGCTCCGGAAGATCGTCAAGCAGCAGGTGGATCATTTTTTCCGACCGGCAGGGCGGTACTTGCTCAGACGCTCGGCTCTGCGCTGCACGGATGCAGCCTGCTGTGCTGCAACGAACTCCAGGAGGCTCATGTAGATGTCCTCATAGACAGACACATTCTGTGCCAGCCCGTCGAACAGCTTGTCGGCATCCTCCGGGAACAGCTCCCGGAAGAGCACCTCATACATGTGCAGATAGCCCCGCAGCATCTCAGACGCCTTTCCGTCACGGGGGACAGCCTCCTCCGCTTCCCGCATCCGCTCGAATGCATTCTCATACCGCTCCATTGTCGGCAGATCACTCAGATCCAGCGTCAACGCCAGATCCCGGATCTCCCAGATCTTCGGATCCTTCTGTTTCACCTGTGCCTTCATTGTTTTCCTCCTCGTTTGATGCCGTAACTGTAGGTGCCGTCAGAGCGACACCAGCTGCTCATGTGTCCTCCGTGAATGTGATGGTCTCCCAGTCGTCGGAGGTCGCCGCCGTGCCCTTGACGGCAGCACCTCTTGCCTTCATGGTGCCGCTGTAGGTGTACACGTTGATGTTGTCGCCCTCGGTGCCCGGGATGACGCTGTAGTCTCTCTGGTATGCCACATGCGTGCCGTCGCCCTCGGTGTCCACCACGATGATGCTCAGGATGGCATCGTCACCGAGCTTCTCGCCGTCTGTGATCTTGATGATCTCCGCCTGCACCGGGTCGCCGGTGTACTTGTCGAAACCATAGTCGAACGAAGGCGCATAGCCCACAACATCCGTCTCCTGGAACGGCTCGTCAACGTACTGACGGGCATACTCCTGCGGGTTCTTGTTGTGGGTGAATGCCGTGAATTTGTGGATCCTGCGATAGGTCAGCGATGTGCTGCCGCTCTGACCGCCCGTCAGAACGCCCACGAATGCCAGCTTCTTGTGTCTCTGCACAATTGCCATGGTAAATTCCTCCTTACTCGTAAATAAGACGTAACTGTATCTGATAGCGTGCCGCATCGGCATCGGCATCGAACACATACCCGGAGGTCAGCACCTCGATGCTCACCGCCTCGTGTCCGTCCAGTGCCGGCAGCACGCCTGCCTGATTGTTGTCATAGATCCAGTCCATGAACGCTTCATAAAATGCTGCGTTCACAGTATTTTGCACCACATCCGCAGAAAAAAACTCTCTGGATGCAAAAACGAACAGAAACTGCCGCAGGCAGTCTCCGTCCGTGTACTGTTGATAGATGGGATCGCACGGCACTGCCTCGATGCAGTACTCCGTCGGATCCGCGCCGAGGTAGTCCACGCAGAAAAGCCCGTCCTGCAACCCCGGAAAATCCATGATGTAGGATCTCACACTGTCGATGATAGCGCTCATAGCTCTTTCTGTGCCTCCTCAAGGATCTCCCGCTTGTGGTCAGCCTTCATGCGCTCAAACCAATACTTTCCGCGCAGCCCGCCGGAGCCTCCTTTGTTGATGTAGTACTCGCGCCGTGCCTTTGGTTCGGTGTTGATGATTACGCCCGGCTTTTCCACCTTGTGTGAATCACGCATCTTGCCGGCGTTTCTGTAGATCGGCTTCGCAACTGGTACATAGGGCTTCATCTGCTCGATGCAGGCGCTGTCGATCTTGTCCTGCGCCCGCCGGAGACCTCTGTCTGCTCGTGCCCTGTTGAATGTCATACCAAGAAAATTGATCATTTCGCCGTCACCTCGATGTGCTGTACTTCTGCCGATCCATACCGGAAATCCTTGACGGATGTCACCGTCATTGCTGTGCCAGCCGGTGCTGTATTCTCAGATGCACCCTTCTCGATCTTGTCGTCCCTCTTTGGCATGTAGGTGATGTTTCCAGCCGGAATGATGCACAGGATCCTGTCATCCGGGTTGCGGGTGATTCCGTTCACGGTCTCGCCGTGCGTGTCCTCCCAGTAAACGGGACCCATCACATGTGGAACATAGACCGGCGCCCGGTTGACGACCGTCTTTTCCCATACGGTGCAGGCTGCCATGTTTGTAAACATCGGAATCCTCCTTGTAGAACAGCTTATTCGACCTTTGAGCCGTCAGGCTCATTGGGAGAATCCTGCCAGCGGGGGCTCCCCGCCCGTCGCCCACAATTCGATCGCTCCGTATACCTGCTGGATCAGACCGAGCAGCCGGAGCTCGTTTTTCGTGAAGTAGAGCGATGCCCCGGCGTTTGCGTAGGTCGTCGTCAGGCTGTAGGCGCCGATAGTCTCCGTGCCCTGCGATGCGACCGACATGTCACGGGCGATCACATCCATCGCACGGGAGACGGCATCCACCACGACAGACTTGACCGCAAGTGCATAGTCGCCGGAGGTGTCCGCAGCGATCCGCTCGTCGATGTCAACGCCGTATTCCTTGCCGGTCAGCCGCAGCTTGGCAGATGCCTGTTCCAGCAGCGCAGGGGCAGATTCCTCCTGCGCCGCCGTCAGACTTTTCCCGACCGCCTTGATGTCATTGACGGTCGCATATACCGCCCCCATAAGATCAGGATGCAATGTCAGCAGCCTTGACTGTGACATAAGCGACCGCCTTGACCTTGCTGGAGGAGATGTTGACGATCTCGATGATGTCACCGGCAGAAACAGCGATCGCAGTCGAGCCGGAGGTCAGGGATGTGCCGTTGTAGGCACTGGATGCCATGTCATAGGTCGCACGGCTGGACGGGTTGAGCTTGTAGGCATAGGTGTTTCCGGTATTGCCTGCGGTCACAGTCGCGACTGTCTTTCCTGTAGAACTATCGCCGGTCGCTGCCGCCAGCGTTACCGTCAGGCTGCCCGGTGCGTAGATCGCACGGATGGCAGCGCTGCGCAGCACCTTGTGGCCGTAGACACGACGGCCCTGCACGGCGCATGCACCGATGTACTTGCCGGACTGCGCCAGATCCTGCACATGCACACCGACCGCCCACTCATGCGCTCTGGTCGCATACTTCGGATGGCCTGCGATCATGGCGAGGTTGGCCGTGGTGTCGTTCCACTCCTTGACAATGAAGCCGGCGATCTTGCCGACCGTCCCGTTGGTGACGGTGGAATCACCGAGCGCCGTCGCACGGATGAACTGCGGGCACTCGAGCAGCAGCGCCAGCGTGTCCGGGGTGACAAGCAGATAACGCTTGCCGTCGTTCGGGATGTTGGTCTTGCTCATGGCCGTGCGGATGGAGACCACATCGCTGTAGATGGTCTGCGCAGTCATCTGCGCCAGGTTCATGACGGTGGAGCCGGCCAGCAGCGTGGTCGCACCGTCCGTGTCCATCTGACGGGCGAGGGAATAACCGCCGCTGTCGATACGGTCAGCCACCAGATTGTCCGGCACGGCTGCTGCATCATAGCCGTCGATCAGCTCGTTGATGGCCTTGTCCTTGTCGATGTTCATGGTGGTGTAGGTGGTGGGGCCGCTGGTCGGGCTGATGCCGTTGGCCTTGTCATAATCGCTGACAGCGACCTCGTCATCACGTACCGGGATCTTGACCGCACCGGCGGTCGGGTCGCCCTCGTAGTCGTTGTTGAATACCACGCCGTCCTCCAGGACGAGCTCACTGCGGAGCTTCGCCAGTACCAGCTTGGAATATCTTACCTGTGCTTCATGTGCCATTACGCATTCTCCTTTCCTGCCTTCTTAGGCGCAAGTGTGGGGTTCATGTTGTAGAAAGCCTTTTCAACGCCGTCCATGATGCTACCCTCCGCCGAGAAGCCCGGGGTGGCATGTCCCTTGGTCAGCCCTGCGAGCATCTCGGCATCCTTCCGGATGTCCTCCTCGGTCTCGCCGGTCAGACGGTCGGCAAGCTCCTCCGGGAGACCTGCCATCAGCGCCGCCTTTGCACGGTACGCCTTGAGCAGCTCCGCCTTGTGGGCGGCATTCAGGTCGTCAAGCGCCTTCTGGTGATCCTCCGCAGATACATAGCCCTCGAACTCGGCAGCCTTCGCCGCCACAGCCGCCTCGATCAGAGGTGCAGCCGCATCGTCAAGCGCCTTCTGCGTGGTGATCGGTGTAAATTCCTCCATGTTGGTTCCTCCTTTTTCGGTATAATGCTTTGCAACGCCGGCTCCTACCTGTGCGGGAACGGCGACAAAACTCCATTCATATGCATCCGTGATGTCATCGAGCGTCACATGGCAGATCTGCCCGTCATAGGCTTTGCCACGGACGTGCTCGCAGCCTTCATTTGCATTGGCGCCGCAGATGGAGCACTTCCGGCTCATGGCAGCGCATGAAACGCTGACCTCCTTCTTGATACCGGCGTCGATCTCCGTGATGAGGTCGGCATTGGCATCCGTCCGCACCATGTAGGCATAGCCTTTCAGATAGCGATAATCTCCGCCCCATGCGGTCTTCTTTTCCGGATCCACGAGCACTTCCGTGTCATAGATCCGAGCCGCCTGGTTTTCAGCGGTCGGATTGTGGTCGAAGATGCCTGTCTTCCCGACGAACAACTCTGCCATCTTATCCAGCGCACTGTCCGTGAATCGCTCGCCGTCCCGGTCGATGTCGTTGTGACACAGTACGACCGGAAAGGTATACAGCTCCTCTACCTTGAATTTGCGCCTTGTGAGCGCATTGATCTTGTTCAGTGTTTCCTTGTCCAAATTTATCACCTCTCAGTATGTGATGACCTGCTCCTCGTAATCCCTGACATTCGCACACGCCCAGTGTGCCAGCGCTGCGGCTTCGAGGAGCGCCGGCTCTGCGCCTTCGAGTACCGTTGCATAGCCATAGCCGCCGCTTGCACCGATCGCCCGGTGTTCGCTGTTCGTGACTGCCTGCGTCAGGGACGGCTGTCCGGCATGGCAGATCTGCCCGGCAAACAGCGACTGCTCAAAGAGTGCATTCGCCGTGACGATCTGACCGACCTTCGGCAGCAGCGCACGGCACTGCACATCCGCATCCTGCATGGCATCACGGAGGATGTTCTGTCCGGATGCGCCGTCAATGACAGCCGTGTCCGCACCGGGAGAGCGCAAAAAAGCGATGATCCAGTCATCGCCCTCACGCACCGGACGGCAGTCGATGCCCTCCACGAAGATCCGCCCGTCGTCCAGGCGAACCGCAGCGCACAGCACCGCATTGCCGGTGTTTTTGGTATATTTCACGCCGTAGAACACCCGCACAGGCTCCGACGGCTCCGGTTTGCCGTCGATCAGACAGGCATCCCATTCCTTCCGGCTGATGGCGGACTTCTGCGAATAGGTCAGCCACAGCCCGAGACGCTGGATGTTGTCGTCCACCTGGTCATCACCGAGCTCAGACCGGATCGTCCGCTCCGTCAGGATGTAGCCGAGGGACGGGTTCGTCTCATACCAGAGCGCCGGATCATGTGCATCCGTCAGCGCCGGCACAGACCATTCCGCCCAGCCTGCATCCTCCTCGATACCTGTCAGGATCCGTTTGCGCAGTTTCAGGAAGACATCACCAGAGGAGACAACGGTCGGCGGTGTGCCGCACATGAGCGTCTGCGGGTTTTTGGAATCCGTAACGACATATTTCAGCGCCGTCTCCTGATCGGCAGTGTACTCCTGCGCCTCGTCGATGATGAGCGTGTCATAGCCCTCGCCCAGACCGCCGGAAGCCGTCCGTGTCCGGAAGTTGATGACAGCCTCGCTGCCGTCCCGCATCCATTCAATGCTGCGCCGTCCGGCGGACTTGTAGCTCTTGAAGTCATCGTCCTCCCGGTAACCCATCTTGCCGAGCAGCCGCAGGATCTTCTCCCACGCCATCGCCGAGGTGGTCTCCCGGTGTGCCGTATAGAGCGTCCGGCGCCCGTGCAGGAGATCCCAGATGCTGCGCATGATGAGCAGCTCGGACTTGCCGTTTCGCCGGGGGATGCTCCACCCGAACTTCATGTGGATCCACAGCCCGTCATCATTGACCGCCATGATGTCTTCAAGCATCAGCTCCTGCCATGGCATGGTCTCCCGGTCGGACTGGTTGTAGAGTGCGATCGCCTCCGCCCCTCGTGATTCCGTATACGGCAGCACGAGCGAGACAGTTGGTGTTTGCCTCCCT
The DNA here is from genome assembly GCA_024684395.1 of Oscillospiraceae bacterium. Taxonomy (GTDB): domain Bacteria; phylum Bacillota; class Clostridia; order Oscillospirales; family Ruminococcaceae; genus UBA3855. The sequence goes on along the minus strand of JAIKWY010000052.1, from coordinate 476 downwards.
TTGCGACTGTCTGCCATTACATCGACTTCCAGTCAAGCGTCAGCGGTAGCACCCGGTTGGAGATCAGCTCCGTGCCGGTGGAAAAGTCCTGCTGCGGCACGAGCTTGTCCGACTTCTGCCGGTTGCAGCACATGTGCGCAAGCTGTAGATTGCCGAGGTCAGACGGATGCCCGCCCTTGCTCACCGGGATGATGTGGTCGATGCAGGGGCTGAGCGGATGCGGAAATTTCAGAGAGAAGTCCACCTCCTGCCCGCAGATGCCGCACACCCGCTGCGTGGCGTAGATCTTTTTCTTGTTGGATTCAAACTGCGCCCGCTGCGGTCCGTTGTGATCGGGGCGGGCTCTGGCGGCGTTGGGCATGGGTGTACCTCCTTTCGGGCAGTAAAAAAGCACCTCTTTCGAGATGCTTCACACTTGTATTTGACTTGTATTTACGGTTTCAGCTCAACACAGAACACACTGTCGAAGTTGTAGA
>JAIKWY010000033.1 GCA_024684395.1 Oscillospiraceae bacterium | reverse complement strand
GGCAGGATGACAAGTGCATTGAAGCCGGTGACAGACCGCTATAACCTGAAAAATGCAGAGGAACGGTATCAGTTCCGCAGGCTTGTCCGGAACTTCATCAAGTGGTATGGCTATATCACGCAGGTTGTCCGGATGTTTGATACGGACATGCATAAGGAATTCCTGTTTCTGCGGTATCTGCTGCATTTGCTTCCGGTTGAGAAGGACGATCCGGTTGATCTCGAAGGCAAGCTGAAACTGGAATACTACAAGCTGCAAAAGACCTTCGAGGGCGAGATCAGGCTTGACAATCTGGATGGTGAGTATGTCCCTGCCAAGCAGAAGGGCGGTGCCGGAAAACAAAAGAAAAGCACCCTTGATGAGATCCTTGACAGAGTCAACGAGCAGTACAAGGGAGCTTTCACGGACGCAGACCGGGTGATCCTCGGAGCCCTGCATGATAAGCTGCTGAAAAACCAGAAGCTTATGAATTCCGCAGGAACGACGGATCCGGTCATCTTCACGGAGAGCATCTTTCCGCAGGCATTCGGAGAAGCGGCGATGGAAAGTTATACAGAGTCGCAGGAGAGTTACGAGTCGCTCTTCACAGACAAGAACAAGTACAATGCGATCATGAGCGCTCTTGCTGGCGTGATCTATCGGGAGCTGAGAAAGCTCGGGAATCAATAACGCACATACAAGTTCAGCTCCCCCGGACGGGGGAGCTGATTCCATGTCAATCTATATTACTTACGTTTGTAGTACATTACAGTGTGATGCCAAACAGCCTTTCCCCTGCCATATTCTATATGTCATATCGTACAATGTCTGGTTACGATCATATGATAACAGGATTGCCGAATTACTGTCGGCGGTTGACTTTTGGTTGATGGTATGCTATAATCAAAGCAATAAGGGCGCAGCCGAAAACTGATCTGATGGGAATGGAGGCCCCCCATGGTGCTTCGACTTCTGCTAACTGATCCGTATAATGGGAGCAGTTCTTGGGCGCTGTGAGACTACTAACAGGACTTCATGTGATTACTTGAAGAATGGATAGGGGCTTTATGGCTGTTCGGGGATGGGTTCTCCGCTGCGCCAACCGTTTATATCTGACGATTTTAACCATCTGAGCTTTCCGTCTCTGTCGATCGCAATGTACAGATACCCCTCACGATCTGCACGGATCCATTTTATCATTCCGTCTTCGTACCATTTGTAGTAGAGTCCCTTTTCTTTTTTGCTTGCAAATCGTCTGTATCTTCTTATTTCACCAGACGGATAGAAATCAACGTCAACTCCGGTCTTAAGTCCGTCTTCATAATACCCATACCACGAAAGGCTTCCGTCATCAAACAGCTCATAAAGCAGCCCTGTGATCGGAACCTCATCTTCACCGGACAGGTCACATATCCTGTATCCATCGGAATCGTACCAGATATCTTCAGTCCATTCTCGCCCGTGTTCTATCACATAATCCAATGATAAAATTGTGAGCTGTTCATGTTCGAGCACATAGTCTCTGGATAATTGCATCAGCTCATCCGCCGTCATCCATTCTTTTAATTCCTTTTGTTTCTTTGATCTATGTTTCGCCGTTTTATGCTTTTTAGGTTTATGATCCTTTGGTTGTGGCTTTATAAACATGATCCTCAGACCTCCTCCAGTGTATGATGATTCATAGGCGAAACTGCTTGGTATTCTGTTTTGATTATACCATATTAAGCCCGAAAAAGTAAAGGGGGGCTGTTTTATGAGCAAATATAATACAAGTGATCCGGAGGCTGTTGAGATCCGGAAAAAGATAGAAATGCTACAGTCCAAGAATCCTGCAATCAAATTATATGATGTCATTTCTAAGGAAGACGTAGAATTATTTGAATATGTGAATGGTGTGAAACTCCCTGAAGATTACGTGTGGTTTATTACAAATGTCGGGAACGGCGGCACATGGCGTGATGGAGAATATCATTTTTTTCCATTAGATCTTGATGACGCTGATTTTTATTTTGAAGGGGTGCAGCATTTTCAATATGGACGAGATATGTATTCCATTCCTGTATTATATGCTGGCTGCACTTACTCATTCGGACTGATTCTGAAAGGAGAACATTTCGGTGAAATCTCGTACAATGACATGGACATGCACATGGCATATTATGAGGAAAAGCTGCCTCATAGTTTTAAGGAATTCTATCTCAATTGGTTGGAAGAAGCGTGTCAGGAATATGGAATCAAGTTTTGAAGATGGGGAAACTCCTTTAAAGTAGCAGAAATAGCTATGCTGCGTTGAAATGTGGATTCCAATAATGCCGACTTGGAGAAGTGGGACAGTTCTTCTTCCATCTGATGATGTCATCATACAAAATGGAAATGAAGCCCCCGAAAGAGTACAGCAAAGAAGAATTGAAAGGATTCAATTCACCTCTCCTTATTGTCGCATCCGACAGGGATATATTCTTCCCTGCTGACAAAGTTTTCTCAAAAGCAAAGCAAATATTCAATGGCCAGATAGTTACAATGAGGATCAACTGCAAGCATCTTCCTTCTGAAAAGGCTATGTCTGCGATATGCAAACGTACTATACACTTCTTTGAAAACTCGGAATAGATACGATTTTAGAGGCTGATGCGTACTGTCGAGATTGGTAACATTACAAAAGTATCACAAATCATCCCTTGCAGGCGGATCGTACAATGGCAGCAAGATTATATGAAAAGGCGCTGTAGATCTTAGCGCATTATCAACCAAATAAAAGGCCGGCATCAGTGCTGGCTTTTTATAGTAATTGCGCTGTACATTCCCTTATCAACGCCGTAAAGATCCGCTCTGACGCAGCATCGCTGCGCAGTTCCGGGTGCCACTGCACCCCCAGCGCAAAGCGGTGTTCCGTCAGCGAGATTCCCTCGACCAGGCCGTCCTCCGAAACAGCACAGACCTGTATCCCGGCGCCGAGTGTGCGTACAGCCTGATGATGGTAGCTGTTGACACTCAGGCTCTCACAGCCGAGGATGGTATGCAGCGGTGTATCCTTCCTGATCTGCACAGTGTGGACCGCTCTGTCATAGGGCGGCACCATGTGGTGTTCGGTCTTCGAAGGATGCTGCGAGGGCAGATCCTGCCAGAGCGTACCGCCGCAGAACACGTTCATTATTTGGATCCCACGGCAGATGCCAAGCACCGGCGTTCCGGTATCCATCGCAAATGTCAGCAGATGCAGCTCCATCGCATCCCGGACAGAACAGAGCCCGCCGCAGGTCTCTGCGGCGGCTTCTCCATATAGCTCCGGCGAAACATCCTGCCCGCCCGTCAGTAGGAATCCCTGACAGCAGCTCAGGGCGTCCTCCAGCACCTCTTTCTCATCCGTCAGCGGCAATTGCAGAGGGACACCGCCTGCCCGGAGGATATGCTCCGGGTAGCCCGGCAGCATCCACTGCGACTGCCGCTCGCTGTCCCAGAGCGGTACCATTCCAATGATCGGTCTCATAACACACTCCTATTTGATGATCTTGAAGCAGACTGTTTTCTCACTGATGAGCGGGTCGCTCCACGAGAAATAGATCGTGCCCGAAACGGGTGAACGGATATCACTGACGAGCGTCCCGTCAAACGGATGCATCACACAGGCGAGCAGCTCCCCGTAAGCAACGGCATCGCCTACCTGTTTACATGGCCGGAAGATGCCGCCGGCGTCTGCCTGTACCTGACAGGTCTGCTTCTCGCTCAGGAGCTCCGTCTGATAGCCGGGACGTGTCTTGATGTGAACGATCCCAGCGGCATTCATAAAGCGGAGGATCGCATCCGTGACCTCCTGCGCAGAAGCCTCGTCGATCCGGTCGGTCGCATTGGAATAGACCGAAAACGCCTTGGTCTCCCAGATCTGCCAGTTGTAATTGAGTGTCGTTGTATCATAAGGCCTGGGCTTGCGGATGAGCGCATAGCGGAAGCCGAACTGTTTCATCAGCTCCGCATCCGTAAAGCCCGTGTCCATCATTTTCACATGCGGCAAAAAGTCGCCCGACTGGTAGAAGCTCGCCATCTGGATGCCGTACTGGTACCCCTGCAGCTTCGAGAACACGCCGTCAGCGATGCGCTGTGTCGTTTCGCCGAAGGCATAGCCGGGGAACATCCGGTTGATGTCGGTATTGTCCATTGCCCAGAACCGCTTGCCGATATTCATGCTGTAGTAATTGACGCACGGAACGACCATGATCTCCGTGTTCTCGGCAATTTTGTCCTCCGTTTCAAGCTTTTTGAGCGCCTGTACCATCCGGGAGCAGACATACATCTGCTGCACCTCATTACCACGCATGGCGCCCACAATGGCAAGCGCCTTCTGTCCGTGACCAAAGCGGTAGCCGATCACATCAAGCTGTTCCCGATAGGGGGATCTCAGCGAATATAAGACCTTTTTTCTCATGTGGCACTTTCCTCCGGCATTAAGATTCTGGCTAAGAGCGAACCGCCGTACACGATCGGGTATTCCCGCAGCGTGAACAGAAGCCCTGAACAAACGGCAGTCACACGCTCCGTGACCTTCGAGGTCAGCGGGTCAAGGACATCGCCGATGTGGTCACCCTTCTGCACCGTATCGCCAAATGATACACATGGCACAAAAATACCGGCGGCATCTGAATTGACAAAGCCGACCTGCCTGCCAAGGGAAACAGCCGGCTCACGCACCGTTTTGGTTTCTCCTTTCCACATGCCAAGATGCTGCATCAGGTTCAGGATGCCGTCAAAGATCTGCTCACAGTAGGGCTTGTCGATGCGCATTCCCACACCCATTTCGACCACGAGCGTTTTTGTCCCCCGGCTGTTGAGGGTGTGTGCGAGCGTCGATTCCAGAACGGTCGCCGATTCGTGAACCCAGACCAGATCCACATTCAGGAGCTTTGCCAACGGCACGAGCGTGTCTGCTGTGGGGACACTGATGCGGATCTGCGGGATCTCCTGTAAGAAGATGTTGCTTGAATGCACATCAATGCAGACATCCGAACCGGCAATATCATTCACGATCGCCGAGCAGATGACCTCCATCATCGTGCCGTGGCGTGTGCCGGGGAAAATGCGGTTCATGTCAATATCGAACATGGGGACGCCCCGCGTGATGGAGTCGATGCCCATCGGGTTGAGTGCCGGGTAAATGTCCACAATGCCGTCCAGTTCATCCCTGTGTGCATCGAGAAAGCTGCCGAGCATCCAGGCAAGATACTGCCCCTCGAGCTCATCGCCGTGGGTGCCGGTCACAAAGCTCAGGCGTGTTGTGCTTTTACCGGAGCGGATGCGGCGCTTCCGGATATTCAGATGCTCATTGACTGCCAGCGCCGTGCTGGCAACGGTTTCGATCATGGGAATTGCCCCCTTTCTCAGGATAGTACAGACCGCACAAGCTGCATCTGCTGTGTATAATTGCCGAGCATCACGCCCCGGTTGATGGAGCAGTCCGCAAAATCCCTTCCCTGCGTCAGAACGAGATAGTTCTCACTGACCGGACAGTTGTTGGAGGGGTCAATGCCCTCCCAGTGATTGGCATTCCAGTACTCCACCCAAGCGTGGGTCTCGCCATTGCAATAGGCAAGCCCCGCCATATAGCGTGCCGGGATGCCGTGCAGCCGCAGGAGCGAGATCAGCAGATGCGCAAAATCCTGACAGACCCCCGCACCTGCTGCCATTACTTCGGCAGCGGTGGTGCCGGAGCAGGTCACGCCTTTTTCATAGCGGAGGGTGTCGGATAACAGCTCCGACCAGAATGCAGCACAGGAGGCAGGATCGCTGCTGTCACATGCTGTGCTGTGTTCCGCAAAGAAATCCTGAATCGCTACATCCGGCTTTGTCAGCTCCGAGGGATACCGGTAGCACGGCAGAAAATCGGTGCGTCTCTGTGAGAGATCGACCTCCGCTCTGCCTTTGATCGTGAAATCGAGGAACCGGTGCGGCTCATTGATATAACCACTGATGACATGGTTCCCGAATGCATCGACCGTCTGACAGTACTGCGTCAGGGGCGTGATGTGCAGATCGTATTGCAGGAGCTTCTGCACCGGAGAATCCGGTGGAATGATGCGCAGTGCAAAGCTGTGGCCGTGGACATCGTCATCAAAGGTCAGCTTGGTCGTGTAGGAAAATGTGATCTGCTTCATGGACTCACCTCAAAAATGCGTTCCAGCTCATGGATCGCCTGAGCGGTATGCATGTTGTATTCTGTTTCACTGCTGAGATAGGCTGTCAGCTTTTCTAATCGTTCCGGGTCGCAGCGGTAGGGTGTCCCCTCCGGTACGAATCGCAGACGGCGGCAGAGCTTCTGAAAGATCCGGGATACCTCCGCATAAGGCGCTTTCAGCCGCAGAGAAAGCATCAGGCGTTCCATCGACTTCCCGCAGAAGATCAGATTCCACGCCTCCTCGTCATAGACCTGATCCATGATGCAGCCCCAGAAGCTGTAGAACGTGTCCTTCAGCGGCAGGAGCGAGAGCAGGATATTGTCTGCATGTTCGGAGCGCTTCAGCGTATCCTTGGCGATCTGCAAAAAAGAAAGCGCTTCGGAGGAGATCGCTTCCCGCAGGACGATGCCGTTGTCATAGGCTCGTTCAAGGCTGTAGGCGACGGCATCACAGTTGTTTTTGTTATACAGGAAGCAGCGGAAAAATGCCGTGCTGCTGTCATAGTGATCCGGCAGCCCGAATGCCGCAAGATACGTCGTATAGGCGGCCGGGTTATCAATGGTCTTATCATAAAGCCCCTGCAATGCTTCGAGCGTCCGGAAGGTGCGTTCCGTGTAGCGTCCCAGCCAGTACAGGCGGCTGCTGTGTTCTAACGAGATAGTACCCATGTGTCCTTGAATCCTCCTCCCTGTGATGAATTGACGACGAACGAATCCGGGTTCCGGGAAAAGCGTGTCAGCCCCGATGCCCAGACTTTTGTCTCCTTGCCGGTGAGTACGAATGCACGCAGATCAGCCTTCCGCAGGACGGTCTGCCCGTTGTCTAAGATCGGCAGATCGAGGAAGTCGATGACTTCCTGTGCGATAAAGCGCCGTGGCTCTGCAAGAATGGTATCCCGCAGCTCTGTAAGCTGTTCCTTCGTCAGGTCAGAGCCGAATACCACACCGTAACCTCCTGCCTCGGAAACATCTTTGAGGACGAGCGTATCGAGCCTGTCAAGGACATACTGTCTGTCCTCGTCATAGAACGGCAGGTAGGTCGGCGCATTCTGTAGGATCGGTTCCTCTCCGAGGTAGTAGCGGATCATCTTCGGCACAAAGTAGTAGATGCCCTTGTCGTCCGCTACGCCGTTGCCGGGGGCGTTGATGAGCCCGAGATTGCCGGAGCGATATGCTTCCATCAGGTTCGGGATTCCAATAACCGAATCCGGATAGAAGGTCAGCGGGTCAAGGTATTCGTCGGAAATACGCCGGTAGAGCACGCCGATCTGTGTCTTGCCGCCGTTATAGGTACGCTGGTAGAGCTTGTTGCCTTCCACAAAAAGTTCATCATTCTGGACAAGCACTGCATCCGTCAGCTCTGCTAAGTAGGAATGCTCGAAATAAGCCGCATTATACCGACCGGGTGTCAGGATGGCACGAATACCGCCGCAGTTGACATGCTCCATCGTATCCCGCAACAGCTCCGCATAATTGCGGTTGTCAGTGATATGATGCTGTGCAAAGGCACCGGGACAGGCGATTCTCGTCAGCTCCCGTGCGATCAGCGGATAGCTCGCACCGGAGGGGATGCGCAGATTGTCCTCCAGGATGTACCACGCGCCGTCCTTGCCCTGTACAAGGTCGATGCCGGAAATGTGGGAATAGATCTCCCCCGGCGGCGTGATGCCCTCGCACTGGGCAAGATACCCTTTGGAGAGGTAGATGAAATCCTCCGGGATGATGCTGTCCCTGACGATCTGTTTTTCATGATACATATCAAAAAGGAACTTGTTCAGGGCGTTGACACGCTGAACAAGTCCCTTCTCGATCAAATGAAAATCCTCCGCAGGGATCACCCGTGGAATGGGGTCAAATGGAAAGAATTGTTCCTTGAAAACGCCGTTCTTGTAAATGCCGAACTTCACTCCATACCGACGGAGCAGCTCGTTGATCTCGCCGGCATTGCCGATGGCTTCTGTAAACAGGGACTGAGCCTCCTCAGCCTGCCGGATCTCTGTGTGGGTCATGGTCATTCACTCCTGTCTGTATGAATTGCAAAGGGAAACACAAAAACAAAGCGGCACTCCCCGATGATTACCGGGAAGCGCCCTTGCTTTGTATGTTATGATTATAGCACATTCTGCGGATTTTGTCAATTTTAAAAATGAAGGAAATTCAGACGAAAGACCTTGATAATGCAGGAAATGGTCATGTCTGTTTTTTCGGGATTGACATTGGAAGAGGCATATGCTACAATACTACTATGGACAAGGGAGTCGGTTTTCGGCTGCCTTGTTCTTTTTTTATGGAAGCCCGCAGTGTCGTGTGTTCTGGTGATACGCTCACGAGTTCTGATTGTTCAGCCTGCCTCCATTGGTTTGTCAGAAGCTGTGGGCTTTCTTTTTTGAAAGCTGGTGAAATCCTATGGCATACAACCGGCAGGTTCCTGTGATCGGCGGGAGAATTCTGAAATCCGCTCTGGCATCGGTGCTCTGCATCCTTGTCTATGCACTCCGGACACAACTCCCGATCGGCAACGGGATTCCCTTTTATAGTGTCCTCGCCGCGCTCTGGTGTATGCAGCCCTATCCCGATACGACCCGGCGCATGGCGGCACAGCGCAGTATGGGAACGCTCATCGGCGCGGCATACGGGCTGGTGTTCATTCTGCTCGGCATTCCGTCGCAGCTTGCCGCCTATCTGACGGCGGGGGCGTTTGTCATTCCGGTGATCTATACCTGCGTCCTGCTGCGCAAGCAGAATGCCGCTTTTTTCTCGTGCGTGGTGTTTCTCAGCATTTCCCTGACGCACTCCTTTGATGAAGCACCGTATCTGTTCGTGCTGAACAGGGTTCTGGATACATGGATCGGCATTCTCATAGGAATTGCGGTCAACGGCTTTCATCTGCCGGAAAAGCATGACACCGCAACACTGTATGTCTGCGGGATCGATTCCGTCCTGCTGTCCGATCACCCCTATCATATCCCTTACAGCAAGGTGGAATTGAACCGCCTGATCGGAAACGGCGTGCAGTTCACGGTTTCCACGATCCATACGCTTGGTGAGGTCATTTGGCTGATGGACGGCGTGAAGCTGCAATTTCCGGTCATTGTCATGGACGGGGTGCTGCTGTATCACATTGCAGAAAGCCGCTGTCTGGCGTATGAAGCGCTTGCACCGGATGCCGCAGAACAGGCAGAACAGATCATTTCTGCGCACGGACTGCATGGCTTTGTGACGGTGCTTCTGGATGAAACGCTGCTTACGTATTACGAGGATTTCCGCAATGATGCGGAGCGTTCCTATTATGAGGAACACCGGAAATCGCCGTACTGCCATTTCGTGCGCAGACAATTCCGGAATGCACATTCCGGCGAACAGATCCTGCGCCTGACCGTTCTGGCAGAAGCGGACCAAATCACAGCTTTGCAGGCAGAACTGTCGGAACAGCTTTCCGGTCAGCTCCGCATCATCTGCTATCCGTCACAGTATGAGGGCTATACCTATCTGAAAATCATGGGTGTAAATGCCACAAAACAGGCAATGCTCCGACGTATGCAGGAAATCATGCAGATTGAAAATGTCGTCACATTCGGCAGTATTCCGGGTGTATACGATGTCTATATCTGCGACGGCGGAGGAAATACGACCGTCAAGAAGCTCAAAAAACTCAGCCATATTAAGAAAAGGTGAATTACATGAATGCATTCAAAGACAAAATGTGCAGTGCTTTTACAGAGAACAACAGGATTGCACCGGAATATTTCGATAAGTACAATGTCAAGCGAGGACTGCGCAATCCGGACGGCACCGGCGTGATGGCAGGCGTGACCAATATCTGCAATGTTCACGGCTATGTGGTCAACGACGGCGAAAAGCAGTCCGACAAGGGAAAGCTCATTTTCCGCGGCTACAATATCGAAGATCTCATCAACCGGACGTATGTCGAAGACCGGTTCGGCTTTGAGGAGGTCGTGTATCTCCTGCTGACCGGAGAGCTGCCCACTGCACAGGAGCTGACGGATTTTTCGGCACTGCTGTCGGACAACCGCGAGCTGCCGAATGATTTCTTCGAGGACATGATCCTGAAAGCGCCCTCCAGTGATATCATGAATAAAATGGCACGTTCCACACTGGCGCTGTATTCCTATGACAGCGGCGCAGAGCTGCACACACCGGAGCATGAAATTGACACGGCGGTATCGCTCATTGCGCGGATGCCCGTCATCATGGTCTATGCGTATGAGGTCAAACGGCGCCATTATTTTGGATCTACCATGATCATGCACCCACTGATTCCGGGACTTTCCACGGCGGAAACCATTTTGTCCTTACTGCGTCCCGACCGGACATACACTCACGAGGAAGCGAAGCTCCTCGACCTGATGCTGATGCTCCATGCCGAACACGGCGGCGGCAACAATTCCACCTTTTCCTGCCGTGTGCTGACCTCGTCCGGCACAGACCCCTATTCTGCCTATGCGGCAGCGATCGGTTCGCTGAAAGGCGCACGGCACGGCGGCGCGAATCACAAGGTCACGGAAATGCACCGCTATATCATGGATATGGTCAGCGACTGGGAGAACGAGGACGAAGTTGCCGATCTGCTGCGCCGTATTCTCCGCAAGGAAGCCGGTGACGGAACAGGGCTGATCTACGGCATGGGTCATGCGGTCTATACGCTCTCCGACCCGCGTGCTGTGCTGCTGAAACAGTATGCCCGTTCGATGGCAGAGGAAACGGAATATGAACGCGAATTCCATCTGATCGAACTGATCGAGAAGCTCACGCCGGAGATCTACGAGGACTACAAGCATTCCGGCAAGGTGATGTGCGCGAACATTGATATGTACAGCGGTTTTGTGTACCGGCTGCTCGGCATCCCGCAGGATCTGTTCACACCGATGTTTGCCGTGTCGCGCATTGCGGGCTGGTGTGCGCACCGGTTTGAGGAGCTGGGCAGCGGCAAGCGCATCATCCGTCCGGCGTACAAATCCGTTTCTAAAGAGCGCGAGTATGTTGCACTGGAGGAGCGGACATGAATACGGAATATTACCGCATCCTGCTCCGTACCGTCGAGATCGGGAACATCACCAAAGCTGCTGAACTGCTGGGCTATACGCAGTCCGGTATTAGCCGTATCATCGCCAAGGTCGAGGAGGAGCTTGGCACACCGCTGGTTCACCGCAACCGGACGGGCATCACGCTGCGTTCCGAGGCAGAGCCGCTGCTGCACATCGTCAGTCAGATCATCGGGCTGGAAAACCAGCTCTTTCAGACATCGGAGGACATCCGGCAGACCGGCAGCAGCTGTATCCGGATCGCAGCATTCCGGACGGCGGCGGTGGAGATCATTCCGCAGCTCATCAGGGGGTTCCGGGAGGTCGATCCGCTGATCCATTTCGAGATCACCGAGCGCGGCAAGTTTTCCTATGTGGAGGAGGAGCTGCAAAGCGGGCGCGTCGATCTTGCATTCACGGCAGACTTTGCCTGCTCTGACGAGGATTTTATTCCGCTTCTGCGGGATGATTACTATGCTGTCCTGCCGGAGGGACATCCGCTTTGCGGGGAAACGGTCATCACATCGCAGATGCTGTCAGAGTATCCGTTCCTGATCTCCGATGCGGCGGAGGAAAATGCCGAGCTGCGTGCCTATATCGAGCGTCTGCACGGGAAAAACGAGCTGCTTTCCATGAAGATCCTGGATGATTCCATGACCATTTCTCTGGTCGAGAACGGGCTTGGCATCAGCGTGGTGGCAGGGGCATTTTTGCAGGACATGTCGAAAAAAGTGGTCATCCGTCCGCTGGAGGAGGAATTCTACCGGACGATCGGCATCGTCCGCAGCAGCCAGTCCCACGGGAACGAAAGTGTGGAGCAGTTTATCCGCTACACACAGGAGTGCTTTCCAAAGGAGCGCCTGAATGAGCCATTCTTCAAAGCATGACAATT
>JAIKWY010000003.1 GCA_024684395.1 Oscillospiraceae bacterium | reverse complement strand
TGCGGGAAGTACAGATGCAGCTTATGTGCCGGTCTTGCCTTTTTGAAGGTAATGATCTCACCGCTTTTGATATAGCTGATGCCTGTTGCATCGGTTCCTCTGCTTTCCGCAGCAATGGACAGTTCACGAATCAGCTTTAACAGGATACGGTGATGCACCTTGTTCCCGTAGTTCAAGAACCCATAGATTGCACACATCTTACTCACCCCCGATTTTTGTAAAGGAATCGACTTCCGGGCAGATACCGAGACTTCTGCCGTTATCCCATTTCATATGCAGCGTCCCGGCATCATCTACTGCAACAACTGTTCCCGTCATACCTTCCGGTACCGGAGCATAGGGATCGTCCATATGGATCAGCCTGATTCTGGTTCCCGCCGGATAATCCTTTTTAAGCTTTGCAATTCTCTCAGCGCTCATCATTGTTCCTCACTCCCTTCCACTTCTTCATTGACATACAGGCGGCGTTCCTTGAGATACTGGATCAGTTCCGGTTCGGTGATTGTCTGCACAAAATCACTCCATGACTGGTTCCCGATTTCTTCCTCGGACATAAAAAGAGCCACATCGCAGATCTTGTTCACAAGCTGCAATGTAGCATAAAGGGTATTCAGTTTCAGTGTGCCTCGGAAGATACGGAATTCTATCGTCTGGTACGGGCAAAGGTTTACTGCGGCGTACCGTCCGAGATTGCCTTTCTTGGCTTTGTCGAGGATCTCTTTGCCGGATTTCTCCATGCCGTATCTTGCTGCCCAGCGATTGATATTATGCGGACTGCGCCGGGAGAATGTGAACAGCTCATTCCAATGGGTTTCCACAAAGAACAGCAGCCGTTCTATGACCTTTTCCTGCTCATACTCATTGTCTCCGAAAGCGTTTCTGTTGACATGGATATGCAGTCCGCAGGTAGAGGTCATATGTGACTTGTAGCCGAGCCGGATCGCCTCGTTCAGCACATCTTCCCAGTACATCTGATGCAAGTGGAAGTCTAGTGTCATCGGGTGTGTGACGATTTCAAAGCCATCGTCGAGACTGCCGTCCGATTTGATATAGATGTATTCATCATGGGTATTGGCTTCGCTTTTGATCTTTCCTGCATTGTCATCTTCTTTCCCGCCGCAGTCAACTTCCAGTTCCACTCCGAAGTATCTGCTGCCCTCACCGTAGAAGATCGGTTCCGGTTTGTAAGAGTAGTCCTCGATCTCCACATCCAGATTGTCGTAGCAGTAAGCGCAGTACGGCAGTTCATTGCTCCACAGTGTATCATTGTCATGTACCAGTCTCCCGCAGTTCTCACATCGGCGGTAATGGTCGTCGAAACAGCATGAACAAAGTGTCATATGCTCGTCAGTGATTGCATCCTCCGCCCAGATCGTTTCTCCGCAGTGGTCACAGGTGGTAGTGTGTTCTGTTGCGCATTCATCACAGATCAGACCGCCCTCCACCTCAATGGTTTCGTTCTCCTGCAGCTCACAGCCGCACATCGAACATACTCTGATTTCTTCATCCATATTAAGTCCCTCCAAAAACAAAAATTCCGATATGACTGGATTGTCATATCGGAATTATAATATATATTTGATTTTTGAGTTGTTACGGTTGAATAGAATATACTGCTTATTTTACAATCGGCATTGATGCCCGTTTTCTGATAGTTGTTCTTCTGTTCAGCTTTTTAGAAGCATTGTCAATTATACGAGCATATTCCATGCCAAGCGCAGCGTTTTCTGCAAGATGCTCCTGCAGGCTGTACACATTTTTACTCATTGCAGCATGTATTACCTCATTGCGATAGCCTCTCCATGTATCAAGACCGATTAAAGAATCAGACAATTCCTCTCGGTTCAGAGAAAGAAGCCCCTCATACAAAGCCGAAAGATAGCGGTTATCGCCATCGTAATCTGACTCAGCGAACACCAATAATGCTCTTACCATCTCTATTTTACCGCTGATATTTTTTAACCTCGGCATTGTTTCGCTACCAGAATATGCAGTATAAATCTGCTGCAATAAGGCTTTATTTCTTCGATTCCCAATTTTGAAATTATCCATATCATTCATAACACCGGCGCCCCAGAGAAATGCGCTTAGACGATCTTCAAGCACAGCATAGTCTATCAGCAATGCTTCCAGATAGAAGCCATGCTTCATTGCAAGATTATATCTGCCGACCTGTGAACGATATGTTTCATATTTTTCCTGATTATCCTTTACGGATGCGATTACTTCTGACATCATTTTTCACCCAACTATTTTAATGTTGCCGCTGCCTGCTCAAGCATTTCCTGAATCTCGGTCTGTTCAGCTTTCGTGGCAGCTTTTGCA
>JAIKWY010000002.1 GCA_024684395.1 Oscillospiraceae bacterium | reverse complement strand
GTTCAGTTCACCTTGAATCGGATTCCCATCACCTGTTCGTAATCCTCCGCAGCCCAACGCCGTGCCTTCTTGGTAATAGTGTGCGTTCCCTCCATCGTACAGCCTTCGGCGATAAAGCCGTAGATGTTTTCCATCAGCGCCGTGCTGTGGTTGGTGATTGTGAATTCGGTAATGCCCAGCTTGCGGAGCGTTTCCACAAAATCGTGAAATTCCTTGTCCCAGCAGTAGTCGCTCATCTCGAACTCATCAGCGTCATTCTCACGGCGGAACTTGAAAACCCAGTAGGCTTTCATCTCGCCGGCGCTGTAGGGGTAAGGTCCTGCCGCCTTATCCTCAGCGTACCATGCGTCCATCTCCGGGCTGTTGTAGCCGTGTGTCTCAGCGATCTGCTGCTTGCGCTCGGCGCGTTCCTTTTTGGCGCGTTCGTAGGCGGCGCAGCGGAAGGTCATCTCCTCGAAGTAGCTGTCGTTCATGTTCGTATCCTCCGTGTTATGAATTTCGGCGGGCTGTCTGCCCCTGCCGTTGTGTAGCATATTACCATGATCTACGCAATAAGTCCACGCCTATGTGCAAAATAAATCGTAGAAGAATCGCCGTTTTCAGCGGTATGAACAGGTACATATACACAAGCCCACAGGAGGCTCACAAACGCGCCGTGTCGCGCCCGGAATCCTCCCAACAAACAAAGCGGCGCAGAGCCGTAAAGCCCCACACCGCCCGCTGTGCGCCCCTTATTCGGGAATGTACTTGTCGTGGATGATGCCGAGGATCTTGTCCTGCTCATCGATGCTGATGCCCATGCTTTCGAGGGCTTCCCTCGTGCCGCAGTCGGGGCAGATCAGTGTATCGTTGTCGTAGCGGGACAGCGCCGGTCGCTCAGTGTAGGTGCGTCCGCACTTGGGGCATTTGCGTGGTTCGTTTACTCGGTCTTTCATTTGAATTCCTCCTATGTAGTTGGTGGTGTGCCGCCCGAAGGCGGCAGGCTGCTATTCTTCGGTTCGCTCGGTGTGGCTGAGGATCTCATCGGCGCTGCCCGATTCTGCGTATCCGCAGTCCCAGATTGCAAGGAGCATCTCCTCGTCGGTTTCGGGAACCTTGATGCTGTAGGTGATCTTCCGTGCCCGAATGTCATTCAGCATCTTGGTGGTGGTCTCAAGGAAGTCGGCGGGGATCTCTCTGGTCGTGCCGTCCTTTGCGATCAGGCGGACTCCGTGGCGGCGCAGGCTTTCAATGTGTTCTTGGCTGGTCATGTTCAGGACTCCTTTTCGTTATTTTCCCTTGCGGTAGTGACATATTAACTCTTTTCGTGGCTGATTGCAAGCGGCTAAATGTACAGATCATGATGGGCGATTTTTCGGCAGTCATTGTTCATTTTATGCCTTGCCCACGTTTGCGCCGTGTCGCGCTGTGTGGCGCGGTTGACTGAGATGGGATACCGATTCGGAGGATACCCCTTCCGCCCCACACGGGGCGACGTGGGCGCTGTGTTTGCGCCCGTGCCGTTCCGCTTTGCATCCGCCCCGCAGGGCAGGCCTTAAGGTCTGCCGAAGCGGAATGCGTTGTTATGTTAAGCTTTGCATAACAACGCTTATCGCAACTTCCGGCATATGTAAAGCAGCAAAGAAGAGAACCCTAAATACTGGGATTCTCTTCTCTGCTGCTTTACATAATTCAAGACGAGATATTTTTTAGCCAGTCCATTAAGGCATTGTCATTGCGCCAATCAGGAACATTGGGTACAATATCTGTAGAAAGCACCTCCAATGCTTTTCTCTTCATTTCGGTATCTGCTCTTGCATAAATATTTGTAGTATCGATGCTGCTATGACCCATAATATCGCGAATATAGATAATATTTACTCCCGCCTGCAATAAATGCATTGCTTTAGTGTGTCGAATAATATGAGGAGTGATTTTTTCATTTCCTGTGTATTTTTGAAGAATGTATGTAACGCCGGCTCTCGTTAAAGGCCCGTTTTGCTTATTAATAAACACATTGAGATCATATTTATCAGGGCTTGTTAATTGATGCTCCTGTAAATATTTCGACAGAATAGCTGCTGTCTTCTTAGCAAGTGGCACCTGACGGGTTTTCCCGCCTTTTCCATGAAGTGTCACAATGGGATATTCATCCAAACGTAGATCACGAACTTTCAAGGCAGTTAATTCACTGACACGTGCTCCGCTGTCATATAATAACACTAAAAGTGCGAGATCCCTTCGACCTGCTAAAGTATTCACATCAGGTTTTCCGAGCATTTCCGTGGTTTCTTCATAAGACAGATACCCTATCTGAGGTTTTGTATATTTCTTTCGTGGGATTTGCAAATTTGTCTGCAATAACGAAATGTATTCCGGAGCTTCAATAAGCAAATATCTGCAGTATGCCTGAAGTGCAGATAAGCGTTGATTTCTTGTGGCAATTGAGTTGTGACGATTCTCCTCCAACCAATTCAAGAATCCGCTGATCAGTTCGTTGTTGAAATCTGCAATTGTTAGTTTTTCTGGTTTTTTACCAAGCGCATCGCGGTAATAGATGAAGAAAAGTCGAAATGTATCAACATACGATTTTATTGTATTCTTACTGATTCCCCTTTGTCCTGGCAGAAATACTGTAAGATAGCTGGTCAAATTAGAGCCAAAATCAGTCGGTTTCATTTGTATCCTCCATATCCGGAATGACATCAAATTGCCCTTCCATTTTGCAAATAATATCGGGATAAACATCAGCGGTTAATTGCAAATAATTTTCAGAAGAAATAACGCCGCTGTGTCCAAGATATACAGACAAGTATTTCAACATGGAATTGATATCTTCTCCATTTTTTACTGCTTTTCTTAAGCTATGCACTGCAAATGTATGGCGCAGATCATGAACACGTGGTCCATTTCCTTTTCCGCCATGAGATATCCCCGCAGCTAATAGTCGCTCACGAAAAATAGAATAAAGCCCGCCTGTTGTATATGCACCATTCCTTCCGTTGGGGAAAAAAGGAGCATCCGGTCCGCAGAATGCAAGGACATTGCTGTGGTAGATCTTCATTCGTTTTAGAAGATTGTCATGTACTGGAAGCAGACGTTCTTTACCAAACTTTGAGTCTTTAATAAAAAGTGTTCCTTGAACAAGATCAACATCCCGAACAGTGAGAGATAAGGCTTCCGATGCTCGTAGTCCGCAACTATAAATCATTCTGAAAATTAGCGAAACCACGTCTTTTCTAACAAGGTTCGGTGTTTTTGTATTGTCACAGGCATTGAACAATTTCGCCAGTTCCTCATCAGTAAAGATGTATGGTGTAAAGCTTGATGGTGCGGCTTTTTGCTTTGGATAGACGTATGCAGGAATTCCGATAGAAATGAGATATTTCGATAATTCCTTCACAGATCCCATTCTGCGGCATTGATTAGCAGGTGCTTCATACGGAGACATTGTCGCCCATTTTTCAGCAACACTTTTTGTAACTGTAGTAAGTCCGGGTTCCCATTCTTCAGCATAATTGATAAACCTGTGAAGAATCTTTGCTAATCCATCCGCTTTGTATCCGGAACTTCTTTTAAAGACCAGCAATTCTTCAATTCTGGCTCTCAAGGGAACTTCATTTGTTATGTCCATTATGAAATACCTCCTCTGGATCCAATGCTATCGTTCGTAATTCTTGTGTTTCAACGGTAAGATATACATCCACACTCGACATTCCCACATGACCGAGCATTTCAGCAATTGTCTCAAGTGGAATTTTGTGTCTGAGCAAATTCGTCGCAAATGTATGTCGTATAGAATGCATTCCGCGTCTTGAATTTTCATGCAAATCGATTCCGGCTATATTTCGATACCGCGAAATCATACCATAAAGCGATGTGGTTGCAGAAAACGGCTTTATCGGGGCTGCATGAGTAAGAAATACATGGTTAAAGTCGGATTTTGGTCTGCCATTTTTCAAATAGTCAATAATAGCCCATCCAACATCATCAGTGAATGGTAAAGACAATGCCTTTTGTGTTTTTCTTTGCGTAATACTGATACATTTCTTTTCCCAATCAATATCACTGAGCTGAAGACTTTTTATGTCACTGCACCTGAGTCCAAGTTTAATCGCAATCATCAAAATCGCATAGTCACGCTTTCCTAAAGGACTGCCCCTATCTACGCTCTCAAGCATTTTTGTAATTTCATCATCGCTCCATACACTTGGAACACGGGGACTGACCATTTTATTCAATGGCGGAATGAACGATGATACTTTATTTTCAGTAAGTCCGTTCGCAAAGAGAAAATCTGAAAATCTTTTCAATGCAAGAATAATTGTGTTAATGTAGGGCTTTGACTTATCAATGTAGGCTGATAAAAAGCCAATAATTTCTTTGTCTGAAATATCTGATACATTTACAGAATGGCTATTCAAATAAGTCAGAAAACTGCGCATTGATAGCGTTACTCTTTTAGCTGATGTTTCAGCAAATCCATTTTCAAGTTGGTATTTCTGAAAATTGATTAACAATAATTCATCTTCCTCTTTTAACGGAAGCACTCTCGAATTCTTAGTAATCGTAAAGTATCCATGAAGAAACAAATCGTTAAGTAACCCGACTGCCCAATACGAATTTCTGGTTTGAGCATCAATGTCTCTCCATGTTTTGAACTGTCCAGTCATAGGGTAAAACGAGGTAAGAAATCTTTGTCCTAATTCAAAGGAATAACACTCAGCACCCTGTGAATATCCATATGCCTCCAATTCGCTTATCTTTGCTGTCAGACAGCTAATATTTGAAATTGGATATTGGCAGCGTCTCAGTTCATCTTTGAATAACGGAATGATTTCTCCCCAGGGTTTTCCATTATTATCCATAAGCATATACCTCCATCTTTGCTTTTTCAAGCGGGTTATGGAGGTAGTATACTTTATTATGTTGAGTAACTAATGTTAAACTCCTTAATTTGCGGTGCTTATCTGGTGAAACTTTACATATGCCGGAAGTTGCGATAAGCGTTGTCGCCTGTAAGGTTTTCGGTAAGCGTTTCTCTTGCTGTCTCGAACTCGCTTCCGATAAAGCCCATTCTCATCAGCCAAGTCCGCATTGCGAACTTTTTGTTTTCTTTCTGCTGTTCCTTCGGGCTTGCGCTTCTGAGGTCCTTTGCCATCTGGCTCATTGCGAGGCAAAGCTGAATGTAGCTCTTGAGCTTGCCTGCGTGAAGTCCGTTCTGCTTGCCATTTGAGGGAGGTGCGAACTGGAAAAGTCTGAACTCGACCGTGCCCTTTGTGAAGGTGGCGTGCAGGTTGAGCATGTGGTAGCGGCTGTCGTTGTAGTGGTGTGTTCTGCCGTAGCTGCATCCCTGTGAGCTGTACCAGATGTCCGCAAGCTGTGCCATCGTGCGGGGTTTTTTGCGGTTGAGCTGGTCAAGGAATCTCGGGTCGACCGTTCTGCAGTAGCGGTTCATTCTGCTG
>JAIKWY010000001.1 GCA_024684395.1 Oscillospiraceae bacterium | reverse complement strand
ACTGGATAAAACATGGACGGCTTTGTTTCGGATCATTGGTTCACTGCTCATGATAATCGGACTTGCGGTCTGGTATATCGGGGCACTGCGCTCGGATATGGACGAATCCATAACAGAGAACAGGCTGCAGACCAAAGGGATATATTCGTGGGTCAGAAACCCGATGTACAGCGGCTGGTGGATGGCTTTATCCGGCATTACCCTTATGTGGCACAACGCGTGGATGCTGCTCCTTCCGGTCATTGACTGGGGGATCATGACAGTGGCGCTGATCAACACGGAAGAGAAATGGCTCACCAATCTGTACGGGAAAGAGTATGAAGACTACAAGAAACGAGTAAACAGATGTATTCCATGGTTTCCGAAAAGAGATAAATAAGAATCAGCTCCGCGGAAAAGCGGAGCTGATGATTGGCATGGGGTTAGCATTAGCTAACTTTGCCGATGCACATGAGAAGAACGCTTAAATGAAAAAGCAGGATAACATTTTAAGGGGTATCCGCATTGCGGATATATGGCTGCACATGCAAAAGAGTACGTGGAAGAAATGGAGAGTTTCATTTTAAATGCTCCGAAAGAATGTGATGAAGCTAAAGCAAAATTCAGGGATTACTTTAATACACATAGAAAATCAAAGCTGGCTCATGGAGGATACTGGAGGCATGATTATAAATATGCACTCGCTGTCATAAAGAAGATAGATCCGGACCGACTTATAGAAAACAGCTCTACGTCTTTGATACGGGTAGCGGCGGCATAATGACGAGGGCTCGTTTTTGGGGCTCGGAGGGCTTGTTCGAGCCTTCCTGTAAAGTCGGGTATGGACCCGGCTGTTTTTATATGACGAGTTATTGACTTATGTCATAAAATTGCGTATAATAATATTTGACATATGTCGGAAAGGAGGGCTTATGCCAAGACCTATCAGATGTCGCAGAATAGAGCGGTTGCCGGTTTATCGCAGTTTCTCACCTGACGACATAACAGCCGCCGAGAGTGTGCAGATGACCGTAGATGAGTTTGAGGCCTTGCGTCTTCTTGATAATGAAGGACTCACTCAGGAAGCATGTGCTTCCAGAATGAATATTGCTCGTACCACAGTTACAGCAATCTATGACAGCGCGAGGAAGAAGGTCGCGGATGCACTTGTTCATGGAAAACGGCTGCTGATCACAGGAGGGTGCTGTGAATTTGAGCCTGTTGAGCTTCATCAAATCATTATGGAGAAAGGGAGTAACACAATGAGGATCGCAGTTACTTATGAAAACGGAGAAGTTTTTCAGCATTTCGGACATTCCGAGCAATTCAAACTGTATGATATTGAGGACGGCAAGATTATAGGAGAACAGGTTGTCGACACGAACGGAAGCGGACATGGTGCACTGGCCGGTTTCCTGCAGGCAGCAAAGGTAGATGCGCTGATCTGTGGCGGCATTGGAATGGGAGCGCAGATGGCATTGGCAGATGCCGGGATTAAACTCTATGCAGGTGTTCAGGGATCGGCGGACGAGGCAGCGAGGTCTCTCACTTCCGGAACGTTGGAGTACGATCCGGATGCCCGCTGCGATCACCACGGGCATCATCACGACGGCAATTGCGGACACGACCATTGTGCAGATCACCACTGCCACGAGAACTAATCGATAAAATCCACCCGCTGGTTTTATGAGGAGGATCATGTCATGATTAGGTCGCCAAAAGTAGCTTACCAGATTGTTCCGCGCTTCGCGCTCCCACAATCTGTCCCACCATTCGCAATCCGTGGGGCCCCTACCCCACTTCTTGCTCATGTTGGGGCGCGCCATAAGGTCTCATCCCCACTTTCGTGCAAGCACGAAGTGGGGCGAGACTTTTGGCGCTGTAATCATGTCATGAATAAGATTTATACAAAGAAAGCACCTGCTGCAGTTGGACCGTATTCTCAGGCTGTTGTAATCAACGGGCTTGTCTATACCTCCGGTCAGATTGCGATTGACCCGGCAACAGGAGAACTCGTTGGAAAAACCATCGAAGAGCAGGCCGAACAGGTAATGAAGAATCTCGTTTCTATACTTGAAGCGGCCGGGGCAAAACCGGAAAACACAGTCAAAACGCTTTGCTTTCTGACCGACATTAATGATTTTGCCGCATTCAATAAAGTATACGAGAGATATTTCACGGAGAAGCCAGCCAGATCGTGCGTAGGCATTCAGGCTCTGCCTAAAGGAGCCATCTGCGAAGTGGAAGTAATTGCAGCATTATAATCAGTCAGGCGGTGGTGATATGAAGCAGTATATTGTGGACGCATTTACAAGTGAGCCCTTTTCCGGGAATCCGGCAGCTGTCTGTGTGATGGAAGCATGGCATTCTAAAGCAATGGTATTCTATGGAGATGGTTATTCATGGAGAAAGCATCAGCCTTGAAAATGCGGATGGCTGGTTTGCATTTGAAGATGAAATAATTACAGGTCTGATCACCTGGCGAATTATTAACGCTGAGATGGAAATTCTTTCGCTTGACAGCTTGAAGGAAAAGAACGGGATTGGAACGGCATTAATTAATAAAGCTGTTGAAGAGGCAAAAAACAAAGATTGTATACGGATAAAACTTATTACTACAAATGATAACCTTTCAGCCCTTCGATTTTATCAGAAAAGAGGCTTTGACATGGTTCGCTTGTACAGAAATGCGGTAGAAGAGTCCCGAAAAGTAAAACCACAGATTCCGTTAACCGGCGAAGACGGTATTCCGATCAGACATGAAATTGAACTTGAAATGAATCTCAGCGACCCTGTTATGCTTTCAGAATAAGTGATTACGGAGCAGCAAGAAAAATTACTTGTTTAATTTTCTTACTGGGAAAAAGCGAACTGACGAGCATTATTGGAGCAATTCACTGGATCTCCCGGCAAGGAGAGTCTGGGCAGGGCTTACCTTTTAGCAAGTATGTAAGGATCATGTATCTCAGATAAGGAAGAGTCTGGGTATATTCGGGACTCTTCTACCGCATTTCTGTACAAGCGAACCATGTCAAAGCCTCTTTTCTGATAAAATCGAAGGGCTG
>JAIKWY010000218.1 GCA_024684395.1 Oscillospiraceae bacterium | reverse complement strand
CCCCCGCTTGCGGGGGAGGTGCCGCCGAACGGCGGCGGAGGGGGCGATCCATTCAGGTCAGTCGGATCATTGTTATGCCAGCGTCACCTTATGGAAGACCTTCTTGCCCTTCTTGACGATGACCTCGCCCTCGATGGCGATCATCGCATTCGGGTCGGTGACCTTCTCATTGTTGACGGAAACGCCGCCCTGCTGCACGTTTCTTCTGCCCTCGGACTTGGTGGGCACGAGCTTGCAGGCTACGAGCAGGTCGCAGATGTTGATAGCGCCGTCCGTGAGCTGGTCAGCAGCAAGCGCTGTGGTGGGCATGTTCTCGGAGTTGCCGCCGCCGCCGAATACTGCGCGTGCAGCGTCGAGCGCCTTCTTGCCCTCCTCCTCGCCGTGTACGAGGGTGGTCAGCTCGTAGGCAAGCAGCTCCTTTGCCTCGTTGTAGAGCTTGCCGTCGCCGGTCGCCTGGAGCTGTGCTTCCATTTCCTCGATCTTCTCGATCGGTACGAAGGTCAGCATCTTCAGGCACTTGATGACATCGGCATCTGCCACATTTCTCCAGTACTGGAAGAAGTCATACGGAGAGGTCTTCTCCGGATCCAGCCATACAGCGCCCTTCTCGGTCTTGCCCATCTTCTTGCCCTCGGAGTTGAGGAGCAGCGTGATGGTCATGGCATAAGCGTCCTTGCCGAGCTTCTTGCGGATGAGCTCGGTGCCGCCGAGCATGTTTGCCCACTGGTCATCGCCGCCGAACTGCATGTTGCAGCCGTAATCCTGGAACAGCTTGTAGAAGTCGTAGCTCTGCATGATCATGTAGTTGAATTCGAGGAAGGTCAGACCTCTCTCCATGCGCTGCTTGTAGCACTCGAAGGTCAGCATCTTGTTGACGGAGAAGCAGGCGCCGACCTCACGCAGTACGTCAATGTAGTTCAGGTTCAGCAGCCAGTCGCCATTGTTGACCATGAGCGCCTTGCCATCAGAAAAGTCGATGAAGCGGCTCATCTGCTTCTTGAAGCACTCGCAGTTGTGCTGGATGGTCTCAGCCGTGAGCATCTTGCGCATGTCGGACTTGCCGGACGGGTCACCGATCATGCCGGTACCGCCGCCGACGAGGGCGATCGGCTTGTTGCCTGCCATCTGGAGGCGCTTCATCAGGCAGAGTGCCATGAAGTGGCCGACGTGCAGGGAATCAGCCGTCGGATCGAAGCCAATGTAGAAGGTCGCCTTGCCGTTGTTGATGAGTTCCTTGATCTCCTCCTCGTCCGTGAGCTGGGCGAGCAGGCCTCTTCTTTGCAGTTCTTCAAATACAGTCATTGTTCTTACTCCTTTATATTGTTTTCAGATGGTTGTGAATGATCGACCCGGGGTCATGCTGCATCTATGCAGCCCTCTCCATATAGGCGATGGCATGTGCCATCCATACCATGTGACATCACATCCTTTACGGCACCGGGATAACAAAAAAGCCCCTGCAAACATGCAGAGGACGACTTTCACCGTGGTACCACCTCAATTTGTCAGCCGCAAGCGGCGAACCTTGAAGCGCTGTAACGTGCGCTGCCCCGTATGACCCTACTGCAAGCGCTCTGCCCCCGGTTCAGGTCATCCGCTCCGGAATGTATTTCCCCGCCCGCCGCTTCATGCCTTGCACCGACCGGCATTTCTCTGTAAGCTGCAAAAACAGGTACTTCTTTCCTTCACTGCGTTTGGAATATAGCCTATGATAGCATATAAGCGAAGCGTTATGCTATCATTGCCCGAAATGCAGGGAGCAGATCTCTGATCTGCGGATCTGCAAGGGCATCATTCATAATGAATGATTTGCATTCATTATAGCACAAAATCCATCATTTGTCAAGCCCTTATAGCCGCATATTATGACAGACGATAGAAAAAAAGGATTTGACAAGCCGTGCCTTTTGTGCTACAATGGATACGTACTCCAAAGAAAGGATCTGATGATATGAAACCAAACGCATCCAAACAGCTCAGGCTTCTGACATTGACAGGCGTGCTCGCAGCACTGACGACCGTTGCCACGCTCCTGATCCAGATACCGACCGTGACGAAGGGCTACATCAATCTCGGTGATACCGTGGTCAACATTGCAGGCTGGATCCTCGGGCCGATCTACGGCGCAGCGGCAGCAGGCATCGGCTCGGCGCTGGCGGATCTGATCGCAGGCTATACGGTCTATGTTCCGGCAACGCTCGTCATCAAGGCACTGATGGCTGCGGCGGCTTTTGCGGTATGGCAGACGCTCACGAAGAAGTGGCACTCCTTCCCGTCCCGCATCGCAGCAGCGATCGTGGCAGAGCTGATCATGGTCATCGGCTATGCGGTGTTTGAGGGCTTCCTGTACGGCTCGTTTGCCAGTGCGATCGCATCGCTCTCCGGCAACCTCGTACAGGGCATCTTCGGTGCGGCGGCATCCGTCACACTGTATGAGCTCCTTCTCAAGCGCATCCCCTACCTGAACAACCAGAACTGAACGAGATCTCCCCGCAGATATGGCTCTGCGGGGAGGTTTTGTTTATATCTTTTTGAACAGATACATATGCCAGCCGATGGTATAATTCTGCCAGTCCCAGTGTACATTTTCCAGGATAAAGCCGTTTTTCCGCAGCGCTTGGAACAGTGTCTCCGGAGAGACAAAGTTGTTCCGGGCGTGGATGAGCGGGTCGCCCGGCACACCGTCCAGACGGAGATAGCGCTCGATCCCGCCGTAATCGAAGAGGATGTACTTGGCGTTCTGCATCTGGGAGAGCAGCTTTTCAGGCTCATTGATATAATAGATCAGCCCCGCCATATAGTACAGATCCACCGGGACGTCCGGCAGCGGCTCACAGTTGAGGTCGCAGACGAGCGTCTCCTCGTCACGCTTGCAGACATCCAGCCCGTAATACCGGATCTCCGCCGGGATATACTTTTTCAGATCGCACACGCCGCAGCCGATGTCCATCAGTGAACGGACATCTGCCGGGATCATTTTTGCCATCAGGCTTGCACGGACATTGAATCTTGCCTGTGTGATGGCGCCTTCTGTTTCGGCTT
>JAIKWY010000142.1 GCA_024684395.1 Oscillospiraceae bacterium | reverse complement strand
CTCACCGATCATCATGGCTTAGTCCTCCTTAAAGCGCTCGTGGATGATCTTGCCGCCCTGCGTCAGCAGGCAGCCACGCATGATCTCATCCTCGAGGTTGACCTGAAATTCCTTGGCTTCCTTGTTGTAAAAATGCGTCAGGAATGCCGTGAAGTTGCCGGAAAGCATCTTCGATGCATCGTAGGGCACCTGGCGTTCGAGCATATCACCCGACATGATGATAACACCGTTCTCGGTGATGACTTCCTTATCGAGCTCGGAGCCCTCGACATTACCGCCGGTGGAAACTGCCATATCGACAACGATGGAACCCGGCATCATGCGGTCGAGCACATCCTTCTTGATGAGGCGGGGCGCCTTGCGACCGAACACTTTCGCAGTCGTGATGACGATGTTGGAACGCTCACAGACCTTCGCCTGTGCCTCCTGCTGCATCTTGATCTGCTCGGGGGTCAGCTCTTTGGCATAGCCCTGGTCGGTCTGCCCCATCTCGCCAAGGTCGATCTTGACGAAGGACGCACCGAGGGACTTGACCTGCTCCTCAACAACAGGACGGGTATCGAAGGCGTCAACTCTCGCACCAAGGCGCTTTGCGGTCGCAATTGCCTGCAAGCCGGCAACACCGACACCGATGATGAACACTCTCGCCGGGTTGATCGTACCGGACGGCGTTACCATCATGGGCAAAATCTTCGGAAGTCTCGCAGCAGCGTTGACAACAGCAACATAGCCTGCAAGCGAAGTCTGGGAGGACTGAACGTCCATCTTCTGGGCGAGGGTCGTTCTCGGGATCATTTCGAGGGAGACTGCCTGGATCTGCTTTTTTGCGAACTCCCGCAGCAGCTCCTTCTCATTGAACGGGTCGAGATAGCTCAGATGCAGTGTATCCGGCTTCAGACCGTCTGCATTGGCGGGCTTCAGGATACGCAGTACGATCTCAGAATCATAGCCGTCCTGCTCCTTGGAGATGATCGTAGCGCCTGCCTTTTCGTAGGCTTCATCGGAAAAACCGGACTTTAACCCCGCTCCCGACACGACCTTGAACGTAAAGCCCATACCAATGAGCTTTTTGATGTCGTCCGGGATCATTGCTACGCGGGTCTCTTTGGGGTCAAATTCCCGGCATACAAGGATCGATTTCATAAAACACTCCTTATCATTCGTTATGAAATGAAGGAAGCACTGAACACATTGGTAATACAGTACTTCGTGGATAGTGAAAGGGCTTTTTGTGGAGCCTTCGCCCCACGCCCCATGTACTGATTTTTAGAAAAACAGTACTTTTTTAAAAATGGCACAACACGACAATGCTCCCCTGCGTTCAGGGGAGTATTGCCGTTTATGTGGAGTCAATCCCAAGTCTGGATGTTGCGTGCAAATTCACATTCTTCCTTCACTTCGGGAAGAACGGTCTGCGCCGGAGTTCCGATCTGCATTTCCGGCTTTTTCATCGGAAACTGTGCAATGTTC
This sequence comes from Oscillospiraceae bacterium, assembly GCA_024684395.1. Lineage (GTDB taxonomy): Bacteria > Bacillota > Clostridia > Oscillospirales > Ruminococcaceae > UBA3855. The sequence goes on along the minus strand of JAIKWY010000142.1, from coordinate 70,818 downwards.
GGAACCACGTTCTGCTTGGCGGTATCCATTATACGATACCCTGTGCGTTCATCGCCTCGAGCACCTTCTCGAAGCCTGCGATGTTCGCACCAACAACATAGTTGCCCTCGAAGCCGTACTTCTTAGCAGCGTTATCAATGTTGTGATATACATTCTCCATGATCTTCTTGAGCTGAGCGTCAACTTCCTCGAAGCTCCAGCTCAGACGCTCGCTGTTCTGGGACATTTCCAGAGCGGAGGTCGCAACGCCGCCGGCATTGGAAGCCTTGCCCGGGATGAACCATACGCCGCTGTCCTGGAGGAACTTGGTAGCATCCTCAGTGGTCGGCATATTGGCACCCTCGCAGACAGCCTTGCAGCCGTTGGCAACGAGCTGCTTTGCATCCTCGAGATGCAGCTCATTCTGGGTAGCGCACGGAAGAGCGACATCGCACTTGATCTGCCATACGCCTCTGCCCTCATGATACTCGGAGTTCGGACGATAGTTCTTGTACTCGGTCAGACGAGCGCGCTTTACTTCCTTGATCTCCTTCAAAGCAGCAACGTCGATGCCGTCCGGATCATATACCCAGCCGGTGGAATCGGAGCAGGTAACGACCTTAGCGCCAAGCTGCTGTGCCTTCTGGATCGCATAGATCGCAACATTGCCGGCACCGGAAACAACAACGGTCTTGTCCTTCATGGACTCGCCGTGGCAGCGCAGCATCTCATCGGTGATGTACAGCAGACCGTAGCCGGTAGCCTCGGTTCTTGCCAGGGAGCCACCGTAGGTCAGACCCTTACCGGTGAGGACGCCCTCGAACAGACCACGGATCTTCTTGTACTGACCGAACATGTAGCCGATCTCACGACCGCCGGTACCGATGTCGCCAGCCGGAACGTCGGTGTCAGCGCCGATGTACTTGCAGAGCTCCGTCATGAAGCTCTGGCAGAAGCGCATGACCTCACGGTCAGACTTGCCCTTGGGGTCGAAGTCGGAACCGCCCTTACCGCCGCCGATCGGAAGACCGGTCAGGGAGTTCTTGAAGATCTGCTCAAAGCCCAGGAACTTGATGATACCGATGTTTACAGACGGATGCAGTCTCAGACCGCCCTTGTACGGACCGATCGCAGAGTTGAACTGTACACGGTAGCCGGTGTTGACATGTACATCGCCGTTGTCGTCGATCCACGGCACACGGAACTTGATCTGGCGCTCCGGATTTACCAGACGCTCGAGCAGCGCATCACGGCGGAACTGTGCCTCATTCGCCTCAATGACCGGGCGGATGGACTCCAGTACTTCACGAACAGCCTGATGGAACTCGGGCTCATCCGGATTCTTGGCGATGACCTCAGCGATGACTTCATCTACATAAGACATAGTGGGTTTCCCTCCTGAATCAAAAATTGATTTTTTCTAAACGCATACAGCGGACACCTGTCCGCAGACGGCACACGTTTCCATGAATAATGATACTATATTTCAGTGCTTTTTGTCAATGAAATGAATACGTCAAATTTATGACTTTATCCATTAAAAATCCGACTTTTATAAAAAATCCGCACGATCCTGTATTGACAGATCCGCCGTTCTCCGCTATAATGCAAGAAAATCCATCTTGTACAAAGGAGTGCGTCGGATATGGATGAGAGCATCAAGGAAGAGATCGTGGAGCAGGCAAAGGGGCTGCTCATGCAGAAGAAGCGCATGACAGAGCCGGAGGCGCACCGCTATCTGCAAAAACAGGCGATGAACCGCCGCATCCCGAAGCTCGTCATTGCAGAAGGGATCATCCAGCAGTATATCAGCAGTTCTTCTTGAACTCGGATGGGGTCTTCCCCATCCTTTTTTTGAATGCCCGGGTGAAATAATCCGCAGACGAGAACCCGAGCAGATCGCTGACGTTCTGCACCTTGAAATGCCCGGTCAGCAGCAGCAGTCTGGCATACTCCATCTGCACGTCCTTGTGAAACTCGGAGAATGTCATGCCTGTCTGCAATTTGAAATACCGGCAGAAATAGTCCTTGTTGAAGCCGAAGTAATCCGCAGCGGAACTCGTTGTCACCGCAGCATACGGCGTTTCCCGGTAGAAAGCGATCAGCTTTTCGAGCACGTTTTTCTGGACGCCGTTTTCCTCTAAAAGGGCAAAGGCATCGTGCAGCGCTGTGGCGTATTCCCTGTCCATGCTGCGTTCCTTCTGCAGCACAGCGATGCGTTCGAGCACCGAGCGGATCTCGCTTTCCGTGACGGGCTCCGTGATAAAATCCGTGCAGCCGAGCAAAAAGCACTGCCGCATTGCCGCCGGATCCTCCTGCTGGCTGATCACCAGGACGGGGATGTCCAGCGCCTTTTTCTTCAGGAGCTGTAACAGCTCGGAAGCCGTGCTGTCACCGGGGCGGTGGATGCACAGGATCATGTCATAATTCTGGGCGGCAGCTGCCTGCACAGTGCTCTTCACATCGGTGCTCCTGCCGCTGACGGAGAAACCGCATTCCTGCCACACCGGCAGCTCGGCGAGCTTCTGCATCCCTGAATGCATCGCATCCGTCATCAGTATCCTGTAATCCATATACCGCTCCTCCTTTCACGAATAGTCAGAAAAAAAGAGCTGTTTCACCCGTAACGGGGAAACGGCTCCTTTGCCATCTGTGCGCTTTTTGCAGTTATTATTTTAGCATATGACTGCATGACACGTCAATACAAAATCGGCAATTTGTCTTATTTTCTATGTGTAATGTCGTTTTTTTATGGGGTCGGCAGAAGGGCGAAAAAGCAGCGGCTGCCCATGCAAACCGCTGCTTCCGGAACTATTATTCGCCGCTTGCACCGTAGTTGGAAAGTACACGGGCGGAAGGATCGTTGACGTTGCAGCCATCCCATTCCTTGTTGGGCATCCAGAAATCCACGACCATCTCGCTCTGACCGGGATAGTATTTCTCGAAGATCTCACGGTACAGAAGCGATTCCTTTGTGAACGGCTGTGCATGGGTATAAGCCTGACGGCGCTCCTCAAATTCTGCATCGGTGTAGCAGCCCTCGGCGTATTCCTTGAGGTCATCGACCATCGAATGACCCACCGCATCCGAGAAGGCAGCCTTCTCACGCCACAGGATCTCCTCCGGGAGCCAGTCGCCCTCGAAGGCATGGCGCAGGAGGTACTTGCCCTTGTTGTAGACGTTCATCTTGATCGCCGGGTCAAGCTCCATGACATACTTCACGAAATCCAGATCGCCGAACGGCACACGGGCTTCGAGGGAGTTGACGGAGATGCAGCGGTCTGCACGGAGGACATCATACATGTGCAGCTCCCGGATACGCTTCTCGGACTCCTGCTGGAAAGCATCTGCATCCGGCGCAAAATCGGTATATTTATAGCCGAACAGCTCGTCGGAGATCTCACCCGTCAGCAGCACACGGATGTCCGTCTGCTCGTGGATCGCCTTGCAGACGAGGTACATGCCGATGCTCGCACGGATGGTCGTGATATCGTAGGTGCCGAGCAGATGGATGACCGTTTCGAGCGCATCGAGGACGTCCTGCTTGGAGATGATGACCTCGGTGTGTTCGCTGCCGATATAGTCCGCCACCTGACGGGCATATTTCAGGTCGATGGCGTCGATGTCCATGCCGATGGCGAAAGTGCGGATGGGCTTGTCGCTCTTCTTGGCGGCAATGGCGCATACCAGCGAGGAATCCAGACCGCCGGACAGCAGGAAGCCGACCTTGGCATCGGAGACAAGGCGCTTTTCGACGCCGGCAACGAGCTTCTCACGGATGTTCTTGCAGGCAGTCTCCACATCATCCGGCAGCGTCATCGGCGCTGCGGCAATGTTGTTGTACTGCACGAAATAGCCGTCACGGTAGTAGTATCCGGGCGGGAACGGCATGATATGGGCGCAGATCTTGGTCAGGTTCTTTGCTTCGCTCGCAAAGACGATGCCGCCCTTGTCATCATAGCCGTAGTACAGCGGACGGATGCCGATCGGGTCACGGGCTGCGATGAACTCGTGGTTGTGGGCGTCATAGATCACGCAGGCAAATTCCGCATCGAGCATGGCAAACATGTCCGTGCCGTACTCCCGCCACAGCGGCAGCAGCAGCTCACAGTCGGAGTCGCTCGCAAAGGTATATTTGTCTGCAAGCTGCTCACGGAGTTTCTGGAAGCCGTAGATCTCGCCGTTGCAGACGACCATGTCGCCGTCCAGACAGAACGGCTGCATCCCCTCCGGGGTCAGCCCCATGATGGCAAGCCTGTGAAAGCCGAGGATACCGTCTTCTGTTTCCATGATGCGTGAGCAGTCCGGTCCACGGGAGACCGTCGCTGCAAAACCCTGTTCAAACAGCTCCTTATCTGCGTAAGAGCTGCACCATCCCATAATAGAACACATTTTTCTCACTCTCTTTCTAAATACAAAAGACAAGGGTGTCTGCGTCAGCATTCGCCAACGCAGACACCCTTGTCTTTCTTTTTTTATTTTAGCACACTCCGATGCAAAAAGTCAATTTATTTTTGAAAGAAAATAGCCGAAAAAAACATGTTTTTGAAAGTGTTTCCGCACATCTGATTTCAGAAAAACAAAACTGCCATAATTTCATCCCCTTCGCAGGATCCGAAACAGAGCGGGATAGATCCTCTCCGGTGCGTACTGCTCCCGCACCCGCAGCCTGCCGTTTTCCCCGAAGCGCCTTCGCAGGGCGGTATCCGCCGCAAGCCGCCGGATCGCCTTAGCCAGTGCATCCGCATCCCCCGGCGGCACCGTCAGACCGGTCTGCCCGTGGATGCTCACATACGGTACACCGCCGGGGAGCGCCGTGTTGATGACGGGCTTGCCGCACGCCATCGCCTCCTGCTGCACGATGCCGAACGCCTCCGTCCGCTCTGTGGAAGGCAGGATAAACATGTCGCAGTCCGCAAAGGCATCCCGCAGCTCTGCGCTGCTGAGACTGCCGAGGAACTGCACCGGGAGCCCCGCTGCCTGATGCCGGAGCTTCTCTTCGAGCATACCTGTCCCGCAGAGGAACAGCTCACAGCCCTGCACCTGCCGCATGGCTTCGAGCAGACATTCCACGCCCTTGTAATACACCAGCCTGCCCACAAAGAGCAGCTTCACGCTGTACGGATTGCGGGGATGCAGGACGGGACGCGCAGGCTTCTGCGGGTAGGCATCTGCATCGAGCGGATAGGGCAGGATGCGGCATTTCTCCCGGAATGCCGGCAGAAAGTCCGAGCTGTCCACATGCCCCTGCGTTGCCGCAAGGATGACATCCGCACGCTGCAACATACGGTGCAAAACAGGGCGGTACAGCGGCAGCAATGCCTTTTGCCGGAGGACATCGCTGTGCCAGTTCACGACCACTCTGCCAGGGAACTGCGACAGCAGCAGCGCCAGATCCGCCGGCGGGAAGGGCATGTGGATGTCCATGACATCCGCCCATGCCGCCTCCCGCCAGAATGCCGAAAAGAACGCTGCCGACACCGGGCAGGAGCACCATGTGCCAAGGCTCCCGCAGCGGATGACCTCCGCCCCGTCAAGGCGTTCCGTCTCCCCTGCCCCCTTCGGCTGACAGACGAGGACATGCACCTCGGTATCCGGACGGGCGGCAAGGTACCGTGTCCGCTGCCGCACGACCGTCTCGATGCCGCCGATGTGGGGGGCATAGAGTTTGTTCACTTCTAAGATGCGGCGTTTTCTCATGCGATCTCCCGATAGACATCATAGAGCCTGTCCGCACTGCGTTCCCAGGTGAACTGTGCGGCACGGCGGCGTCCTGCCTGCGAGAGCCTGTCCCGGAGGGCGGCATCTTCATGCAGACGGCACAGCCCCCGTGCGATCCCGACTGTATCCTCCGCCGGGACGGTCAGCGCACAGTCGCCTACCACCTCCGGGAGCGATGCCGCATCCGACACGAGCACGGGCGTGCCGCACGCCATCGCTTCGAGGGGCGGCATCCCGAAGCCCTCATACAATGACGGATACACAAACCCCACAGCCCCGCTCAGCAGCGCACAAAGATCCTCGGCGGCGACATACTGCGTCAGGACGACCTTGCTTTCGAGATGCAGCGCCCGGATGCGCTGGAAGATCGCCTCGCAGCCCCAGCCCCATGCCCCCGCCAGCACGAGCCGTGCGGGCTCCTGATAGCATCCTGCATAGGCGGCATAGGCGCTGATGAGCCGGGGAATGTTCTTCCGTGGCTCCAGTGTTCCGAGGTAGAGGAAATAATGCTCGCCGGTGCGGTAGCATTCCCGGACAGCTCGCAGCTTGTCCGCATCTGTCACCGGGCGGAAGCATTGCAGATCGACCCCGCAGGGCACGATGCGGACTTTTTTGGCATAGGCGGGGTAGTATCTTGCGATCTCTCTGCAAGAAAATGCCGAATCCGTCACGATCCGGTCGGCTCGCTCCATCGACTGCCGGAGCCGCAGCCGGAGCAGCTGACGGGTGCGGCTGTGCATGGTCTCGGGATGGGCATGGAGCACCATGTCATGCACCGTCACGACCGTCTTGCCTGCCACGCCCGCCGGGATAATATAATTAAAGAAATGCGTCACATCCGCAGAGCGCCCGAACTGCCATGCATGGGGCAGAAAGCGGCTGCCCGGGACGAGCTGCATCGCCGTGTTCTCCTGTAAAAAGGGACGCAGCAGTGCCTTTTTCTCGGCACGGTGCCGGAGGGCTGTGCCCTGGAAATAAAAACGATCCTCCGGGTGCTGCCGGATGAGGGCGGCTGCCTGTCCTGCCTCGCACCACCCGATGCCCGTGCGGACACCGAGCAGCGGCAGTGCATCAAAGGCTATGCGTATCATGTTCCACCATCCTTCTGACAAGCTCCTCAAAGCCGATCTCCCGCCGCCAGCCGAGCTGTTGCTCCGCCCTGGACGGGTCGCCGAGGAGGACATCGACCTCCGCAGGGCGGAAGAATTGCTCGCTGACCTTGACGGCGATCTTGCCGGAGCGCTGCAGCCTGCCGACCTCCTGCAAGCCCTCGCCCTCCCATGTGAGCGGGATCCCGGCGGCTGCAAAGGCGGCAGATGCGAACTCACGCACCGTCCGTGTCTCCCCCGATGCGATGACATAATCCTCCGGCTCCGGCTGCTGTAACATCAGCCACATGGCACGCACATAGTCCGCCGAATGCCCCCAGTCCCGCCTTGCATCGAGGTTGCCGAGCAGCAGCATCTCCTGCTGTCCGTGGGCGATGGCAGCGGCGGCACGGGTGATCTTCCGGGTGACGAACTCCGTCCCACGGCGTTCGGATTCGTGGTTGAACAGGATCCCCGCACAGGCGAACATGCCATAGCTTTCCCGGTAATTGCGTGTGATCCAGTGCCCGTAGAGCTTCGCCACGCCGTAGGGACTGCGGGGGTAGAACGGCGTCTGTTCATTCTGGGGCATTGCCTGCACCTTCCCGAACAGCTCCGAAGTCGATGCCTGATAGAAACGGGCATCCGGCTTTGCGATGCGGATCGCTTCGAGGAGCGCTGCCACGCCGAAGCCGTTGATCTCCGCCGTGGAGAGCGGCGCAGCCCAGCTTGCCGCCACAAAGGACTGTGCCGCTAAGTTGTAGACCTCGTCCGGCTGCGACGTGCGGACAGCTTCAAGGAGTGAGACCGGGTCGGTCATATCCCCGCAGAGCAGCCGGATCCTGTCAAGCAGATGCCCGACATGCCCATAGTCATCCCCTGCCCTTCTGCGGCGCAGTCCCCAGACCTCGTAGCCCTTTCCGAGCAGCAGCTCCGCCAGATAGGAGCCGTCCTGCCCGGTGATGCCGGTGATAAGTGCTTTCTTCATGGCGTCTCCTCTCATAATACCTGCCTATGCTGCAAACGCAGTGCGGCTGTCAGCTTCTTGATGTCCTGCGTGCTGTGCTTGCTGCATACAAGCAGCGCATCCGGCGTATCCACGATGATGATCTCCCGCAGCCCGAGCACGGCGATGAGCTTTTCCTGTCCTGAGACCGTACAGCCGGTGCTGTCCACCGTCACAACGTCCCCGTGCAGGCAGTTGCCCTCCGGGTCGGCATCGCCGATGCGTTCGAGCGCCCGCCAGCTGCCCATGTCCTCCCAGCCGAAGCGGCACGGCACGGCGCAGATGTCCTCCGCCTGCTCCATCACGCCATAGTCCACGGATACGGACGGGAGCGCCGGGTAATTTGCGGCGAGAACATCCGCATAGGATGGCTTTCCCCACGCATCTGCGATGGTCTCCACCTGCGCATACAGCATCGGCTGATGTATCCGGAGCGCCGCACGGATGGCTCCCACCCGCCAGACGAACATGCCCGAGTTCCAGAGCCATTTCCCGCTCTGCACGAGCTGTTCCGCTGTTTCACGGGGCGGCTTTTCCACGAACTGCGTCACCTTGCAGCATCCCTCGCCCGGTGTACAATGCAGATAGCCATAGCCCGTCTCCGGGTATGCCGGCGGGATGCCGAGGGTCACAAGGCTCCCGCTCTCCGCTGCATGGACGGCGGTGCGCAGATCCTCGCAGAACAGCGCCGTATCCCGGATGAGATGATCCGAGGGTAATACCAACATTACCGCATCGCCGTAGACCTTGGCAAAGATCCCGGCGGCAAGCCCGATGCAGGGCGCTGTGTTCCGGCTGCATGGCTCGGTGAGGATGTTCTCCGGCGGGATCTCCGGGAGCTGTGCGACGATCAGGCCGGAATAGGCGGCATTCGCCGCAATATAGACATCCTCCGGTGCCACGAGCGGCAGCAAACGGCGGACGGTCTTCTGGATGAGCGTCTCGCCGTCATCGGTCAGAGACAGGAACTGCTTGGGGCAGCGTTCACGGCTGACCGGCCAGAAGCGTTCGCCTCTACCGCCTGCCATGACAAGTGCGGTCAGTTTCATGTGGGATCCTCCTTTGGCTGCTCCTGCCAGCCGTGGGGCGGCAGCAGCAATGCTTTTGCGGTCAGAAGAATGATTTCCACATCCTTGAGGAAGGAATACCCCGTGATATACGTCAGATCCATGCGCAGCTTCTCGGCGGGCGGCGTGTCATAGCGGCCGCAGACCTGTGCAAGCCCTGTCAGCCCCGCCTTGACCAGCAGCCGCAGCCGGAACGCCGGCTCCTGTGCGGCATACTGCTCCGCAAAGCACGGGCGCTCCGGGCGGGGTCCCACGACAGACATGTCGCCCCGCAGAATGTTGAAGAGCTGCGGCAGCTCATCGAGCCGGAACCGCCGCAGGACAGCGCCGACCGGCGTGACACGGGCGTCATCGGGGACGGCGAGCCGTGCGCCGTCGGGTTCGGCATCGGGGATCATGCTGCGGAATTTCAGGCAGGTAAAGACCTTTCCGCCCTCGGTCAGGCGTTCCTGCCGGTAGAGGATGCTGCCGCCGTCACAGAGCTTCACCGCCGCTGCACAGAGCAGCATCAGAGGCGCAGACAGCAGCAGTGCCGTCGTACCGCACAGCAGATCAAAGGCACGCTTGGCAGCCTTTTGCAGCGGCGACAGCCCAGGGCTGCACACCCAGAACGGCATACCGGGCGGCATCCGGGCACTGCGGAGCAAAATTTCCTCCGGCTCCGGTACGATGCAGATGCAGCGCTGTTCCCGGCAGCAGAGCCGTATCATCCGGGAGCGCTGCACAGACGGCACATGATACAGGAGCAGCCCGTCACAGCCCTGCAAACGCCGCCGGAGCTCGCTGTCCGGCGTATCTGTCCCCGCACGTCCGCAGACAGCAGCGCCTGCCCACGCGGCGGGATATGGCTCATCGCTCACCAGCAGCAGCCGTATGTCCTGTTTCCATGCTCTCATCCATGCGCCTCCAGAACCGTCAGGATCCCCGCTTTCGCCGGGTACTGCTGTTAGCATCCCCCATTTTTATCGGAACATGCACGGCAGCGTGTTTTTTCTGTCATTACGTATGTAAAGGCGGGGCTGAGGGCGGCTGTCAAGAGAATTGCCCTCAAAACACACTTTAGCAGAGTAAATGCTTTTGTCGGGCGTCTATTTTCCGTAACTATTGACAAATCCGCAGGGAAATGCTATAATTTTAGAATAGGCGTTACTGCGGAGCAGTCCGCCAACTTTGACAAAACAGGGGGGATTCTCTCTATGGCTGATATTCTCGATCGGTACGGCAATCCGATCGGCTGGAGTATCGATAAAGGCAACGGCAGAACGGATTTCTACGATCTGGACGGGCATTTCACCGGATACAGCATCCTCCGGGGCGATGCAGGCTATGCCGACCAATATGATGCGAACGGCTATATCATCGGAACGAGCTACACCGATGCGAACGGCAATGTCACCTACTACGACAACCAGGGGCGTGAGATGCGAAGGCAGGATGCGGAGCCGGATCCGAACGCTTCCCCGGGTACGCCGGACAGCACCGAAAAGCTCTCTACCATGGCGGCGATCAGATCGTTGCTGATACCGTCACCGGATTTTGACTTTCCCATACGAAAAGATACCGAAGACACGGGCGCTGCGGTCGCCCGGTATGTCATGGCGGCGCTCCTGCCGGCAGTCACATTGCTGCTGGCAAAGACGTTCCTGCCCTATACAATCCTGCTGGCAGTGGATACGATACTGGCGTTCTACATCTCCCGCAGCCTGCTGAAGCAGAAGCTGCTGACCGGCATGATCTTCGTCAACACGATCTATACGATGGTCGTCTCGTGCATCTATGCACAGTTCCTGTGGCAGTTCCCCATCCGGGATGCCGAACCGCTGCAATACATCGTGGTGGGTGCCTTCTTCCTGATCGGGCTGATCTTCGTCGGGTCGATCGAATCGAAGGGCTACTTCTCCTACTCGGGCACGAAACCGCTCGAGGTGCTGTTCTTCCTGGCGCTGACAGCCGCCTGGGGCATCTGCACTTTGCTGGGCACGACCACGGAAAAGATGCGCTCGGTGCTGAATGTCATCCTGATCATACAGGGCATCTATTCGCTGTTCGTCATCATGAACCGTCTGGTGGAGCTGGTCAATCTGGTGCGCAGCAAATCGGGCATCTCGGAATCCACCGGCGGACAGATGGTGCGCTATGTGCTGTATGTGCTGCTGTTCCTCGGCATCCGGAAGATGGATCCCGGCGCTATGCCGGTCATCTATGTACTGCTTGCCGCCTCGGCAGCGGCGTTTTTGCTCACCCGCATGAACGTGCTGAACCGCTTCCGGACGGTCTCGGTGCTGATCAATGCGCTGTACTCGCTCATTCTGCTCGCCTCCTACACGAATTATCTGATCCATCTTTATGAATGGCGTCCGGCAGCCGAACTGCTGCTGTTCCTGTTCATGCTGTTCACGGTGCTCTTCCTGCTGCATAACCTCGAACAGGGCAGCTACGCATCCTTCAGGTTCACCAAGCCGGTCATGACGCTGCTGCTGCTGGCGCAGGCGGTGCTGTATGCGACCTACCGGCTGCACATCGCACAGGATTTCACCTGGATCGAGATCCGCCAGCTGATGCAGTATATTCTGCTCGGCGGCGCAGTATTCGCTCTTATGGTACTGATCGTCCAGCTGATCGCCGGCGGCAAAAAGCAAAAAGCCCCCGTTCAGGAAGGCTGAACCGGGCTGAGATAGAAAATAACAGGCTGATGTTCCGCACATCAGCCTGTTTCTTTTACAGATCATCCGATTCATACTGATCCTCAAAGCTAAAAAAGACAGAGCAGGCTGATCTCGCATCAGCCTGCTCTTTTCTGTTATGAAAGAAAATCATTCATGAGGATCATGACACGGGGGTGTCCTTCCTCGTCGTCAGAGACCATCTTGACCTTCTCCATCCGGATCGGCTTGGTCGGGGAGGAAACAGCACGGTCGCTTCCGACCACACGCTCCACCTGTAAGAAGCTGTCCACGATCTCCATGCCCTGGGTGACTTCACCAAATGCTGCATAATTCCCGTCGAGGAAGTCGCAGTCCGTATAGCAGATGAAGAACTGGCTCGAAGCGGAATCATAGTTCGAGCTGCGTGCCATCGAAACGATGCCCCTGCCATGATGCAGGTCGTTTTCCACGCCGTTGGCAGCAAATTCGCCCTTGATCGTCTTTCCGGAGCCGCCCATGCCGGTGCCAGTTGGATCACCGCCCTGTGCCATGAAGTCATCTCTGATGCGGTGGAAGACCACGCCGTTGTAGAAGCCCTGTTTTACGAGCGATTCAAAATTCTCACAGGCGATCGGCGCCTTCTCGGGATAGAGCGTGATGACGATCGCATCCTCCGGGATGGTCTCCTCACCGCAGCCTGTCAGCACAAACAAGCCGCAGAGGATCAGTCCGGCTGTCAGCAGTGCAAGCAGTTTTCTTCTCATGCCTGCCACCTCATGCATTCGCCTTGTTCAGCCAGGTCGTTGCTACATCAAGCGCTTCATAGAGGGTCGGACGCTCACCGTTCTTGACGACCCGCTCAATGGGGTTGAGCTTGTCATCGGTGGACATCAGGTAGAATTTCACGTTCTGGGAAACGGCGATGCCGTCGATCTCCTTGGGGGATTCCGTCTGAAGCCATACAACATAGTCCTCGTTCATGTAGCCGTAGTAGATATCATTCCCACAGCGTACCAGCGGGCATCCTTTGTACATCATAAAAGCCATAATCATTCTCCTTTCGGATACGAAGTCTGTCTGACTTCTCATTACTTTTCTTACTTTGAAGCGCTTATTGCCATGTCAGGGAGATCTCCTGGTCGGGATCGTCGATGATCTCCAGATTGTGCAGCAGCATGTTCAGGCAGGAGGTGCGGATGACGAATGCCGAGCCGCCGTCCCGTGCTACGAGCGTCTTCATATCCGACAGCTTGTAGAACGAGACTGTATAGTCCTGCTTGTCGTTCTGCGTATGCAGATGGATGGTGACATCCGGATCGGTCTCCGGAAGGGCGTCGTAGTACATCTCCTCGCCGTAGATGCTCAGCAGGAAGTGATAGAACTGGCGGAACCGCTCGGTATCGCAGGCGGCGCCGTCCTTGGTCACCTCATAGGTCTCCTTGTCATCGCCCGTGCCCTTGAACTGCACGGTGCCGTCCGGGGTCTTGACATCGAGGCTGCCGATATCCCAAACCATCGTCACAAAGACGCTTGCCGAGGTGATGTCGCCCGGCATGACAGTGCCCCATGCCGCATCGTCCTGTGTCAGACCGTAGATGATCGGCACATCGTCGAATGTCGCATAGTAGCAGGCGGCGCCCAGCTCTGTCTCATAGGCATTGCCGAGCCGCAGCTCGTGGAGCGTGCCGTCATCGCATTTCATCGTGACAAGGCAGAACGGCTTGTCGAGCCCCTTCTCCCTGAGATCCTGTTCGGTCGGGTGAACGGTATCCACAGCGATCGCCGTCAGACCGAACATGCCGTTGGTGATCTTCACGGACTTATCCGGGCTGAGATAGGCGTAGGTCGGCTGCGTCATGACATGCGTTGCCGCCGTACCGCCGACGGTATCGTCATCCGCACCCTCATAGTCGTATTCGAGCAGAATGTCATAGTCAAGGTCATCCCGCTCCACCAGCACGGACTGCACGATGGGGTAGTCCTCATCCGAGGGCTCCGGCAGGACGATCGGGGAGACGAACTGCTCCGGTTTTTTCAGATAATTAGCCAGTAAGGAATTGCGCACGAGGTACACATTGCCGTCCACCTCGCAGTAGGTCTGTGCCGAGCCGGTCGGTGCCGCATCGCCCACGCCGAACGTGAACGTCTGCCCGTCCGCATAGTGCATCGTGACAGCGACAGAGGGCTCCGCAAGCCCGTAGATCGACAGGTCTGCGCCCTTTTCGGCGACAAGGCTGTCCGCTTCGAGGGCATTGCCGTTGTCGATCAGCGTGCCGACAAGATTGGTGTCGAGCATCACGTCGTCCAGACCGGAAATGCCGTAGACGCTCTTGACGGTCGTGTCGCCCTTCGAGACAAGATCCACGGTGAAATCGCCGTTCTCCTTGCCCTTGATGTCGATGCTCGTGACCTCATCGGTGCCGCTGTTGTTCAGGCGGATTTTCTCCTGCGTATCTGATACGGAATCGGCAGGCTCCTCCGGCTTTTGCAGCAGCAGGACAGCTGTCAGACCGCCGCCGAGCAGTACCACCGCACAGATTCCGGCGATCAGCCACTTCACATTCCGGGAGAGACCGCCTTTTTTCTCAGGGGCAGCCGTCTGCACCGGTGATGCGCCGAAGATGGTCTCTGCCTCCTCGGTCGCATTCTCGGCAACATAGACGGATTCCTGCTTCTGATTCTCGTCACTCATCTGTTCTTTCTCCTTGCGATAACAACAATACCGACAACGATGATCACCAGCGGGATCAGGAAGACTACTACCATCATGCCGATGGCATTCTTGGTCGTGATGGCAACAGTCGGCTCCTCGATGGACTTGCCGGAGATGACAACGCTGTTGGTCTTGCCGGTCATCACGTTCACGGCGTTCACGAGGAAGGTGGCATTGTTATAGGATGCATTCTGCAATACCATATAGTCAGCGACCATCATGGAACCGATGACCATGATGCTGCTGCCGTGCTGTACATTGTCGATCATCTGCTTTCTGGAGGTCACAGCCATGACCGTCTGCTTGCCAGCAGGGGTCTTGTCGGCGTCCTCGGTGCTCTTGCCCATCTCGCTGAGATAGATCGTATCGGAGGTCTGGAGCACGGAGGTGGTGATGCCGCTCGTGGTGCTTTCCCACAGCAGGTTGATCGGACGGCACAGCGGTGCCACGATCGGGAGCGTGGTGTTGATCATGCCCTCGGAATAGCTCTCGTCGGCGATCGTCACTGCCGGAACGGCTGCCGTGCCGACAGTCAGCGTTACCTGCTGGGCAGCGCCGCTGTTGCCTTCGAGTGCCAGGTTCTTCGTCACCTCGATGCCCCAGGTAGAGAGCATCTCGTCCACGTTCGGGGTCTCGCCCTGCGTGAAGTCTGCGAAGTAGACCATGTTCTTGTCATACTTGCCGTCGTTGTAAAGGAAGCTCGTGATCATCTCGATGGCAGAGGGCGTCAGGTCATTGACCGGTGCCGGGAGCACTGCCATGTCGTATTTCTCCGGGTCGAGCGTGTCGGTGTAGATGTCGATGACCTCCACGTCATAGCCGTTGCTTGCGAGCAGCGAGCTGAACATGCCGACGGAGTAGTTGTTGCTGGTGTTGTAGAGCGGGCTGCCGTTGCCGGTGGCAAGGATCGCCACGCTGATGGGGTTCGCATCGGTCACATACAGCAGTGCTGCGGTGAGGTTCTGCTCGCCCACGAAATTGTAGGTGTTGCGCTGCTGGTCATAGCTTACCAGAGAGGACAGCTTGACAACACGCATCTTGGTGTCATCTGCCGCATCGGAAACGATGATGTCGCTCTCTGCCAGCGTACCGGCATAGCTCTTCTGGTAGCGGCTCACCACATCCGGGTTGGCGGTGGGATCCGCATAGGTCAGATGGATCTTGTTGGAATACTGGGTATAGCGGTTGAGCATCTCGGAGATCATCTTGTAGGTGATGCCGTTGGTCTCAAAGGTATTCTCGGACATGAGCACCGTGAAGTTGACGTCCTTGTCCAGATCCTTCAGATAGGTCTCGGTCTGCTCGCTGATCTCGAACATGCCGTTGTCGGTCAGGTCGATCTTCAGCGGATAGCGCTCCACCAGACGGCTCACAAGCACATTCACCAGTACCACAACTGCCACGACCACGCAGGTGATCGCCGTTGCAACACCGCCGTACTTGAGCTTCTTGATCATGGCGGGGTCACGCTTTTTCTTGGGCTTCTCAGTAGCCTCAGCCGTTTTGTCGGCTTCCTTTTTCTCCGAAGCAGCCTTCTCGGTCTTCTCCGGAGCTGCTTTATCAGCAGGCGTATCCTGCTTGTTCTTCTTTTCTTCTGCCATGTTGCGCACCTCCTCAGCTCCAGCGTCTCTTCTCGAACACACGGACGGTGAAGAAGTTGAACAGCACCGCTACGCTGACAAAGAACAGCACGCTCGAGAGATTGAAGATACCGCAGGTAAATTCATAATATCTGCTGTAGAATGACAGGAAATTCAGGATGGACTGGAGCCAGCCCAGACTTGCATAGTTCCCGACCAGCGATGCCGCAAAGTGTACCAGCAAAAATGCCAGCAGACTTGCCACGCCGCCGATCGCCGCAACGACCTGGTTTTCCGTCAGCGCCGAGATAAACAGACCCACGGCAATGAACGCAGCGCCCACAAAGAGCAGCGCTATGAAATTCGACAGCAAGGTGAGCCATGCCACCGTGCCGAAGAGCGACAGCATCACGCCGTAGAGGAACATGATGGACGCCGCAATGGCATAGACCGTCAGCGCCGCAAAGTACTTGCCCAGCACGATGCTCGTCAGCGGGACAGGTGCCGTCAGGAGCCCCTGCTCGGTGCGCTGCTTCTTCTCCTCGCTGAACAGACGCATCGTCAGCAGCGGGATCAGCAGAATGCTGATGATGAACATGGTCAGGCAGACAAAGCTCAGGTCTGCGGAGGAATTGCCCAGGTTGACCAGGAAGAAGAAAAATCCGGTGATGATATAGAATACGCTCAGGAACACATAGGCGATGCTTGAGGTGAAGAAAGCGCCTATTTCTCTGCGATAGATCGCACCCATTACTTAGCAGCCCCCTTTCCCAGCTCGATATGCTCGCCCATCGTGATCTTGAGGAAGATGTCCTCGAGGGTCATTTCCATGGTCTTGAGCATCAGGATGTTCCACTCGTTCTCACGGGCAAGGCGGTTGATGTCCCGGCGGATGTCCCGTCCGGGCTCGGCTTCGATCTCGTATTCCCAGATGCCCGGCTCACGCTCCATGTCCGCACGGACATACTTGATGCCGTCGAGCGCACGGATCGCCTGTAAGATGGCAACACGCTCGCCCTCCATGCGCACGATGATGCGGTGGTCGGTGGAGACCTTCTCGGAAAGGCGGGTCGCCGTGTCATTCGCAGCCACAACGCCGTGGTTGATGATGATGACCCGGTCGCAGACCATCTGGATCTCCGAGAGGATGTGGGAACTCAGGATGACCGTGTGGTTCTTGCCGAGCTTCTTGATGAGGGTACGGATCTCGACCATCTGCTTCGGGTCAAGACCGACCGTCGGCTCGTCGAGGATGAGCACCGGCGGGTTGCCGATGAGCGCCTGCGCCAGTCCGACACGCTGCTTGTAGCCCTTGGACAGGTTCTTGATGAGGCGGTTCTCCACATCGTCGATCTTGCAGAGCTTCAGGACGTCCCGGAGATGGGAGCGTCTGGGGAGCTTACATTTTTTCAGGTCAAAGACAAAATTCAGATAGCTCTTGACCGTCATATCGAGGTACAGCGGCGGGATCTCCGGGAGATAGCCGATGCACGCCTTCGCCTTGATCGGGTCTTCAAGGATGTCGGTGCCGTTGATGAGCACCTGACCGGAGGTCGAGGAGATATAGCCGGTGAGCATGTTCATGGTCGTGGACTTGCCGGCACCGTTCGGTCCCAGGAAGCCCAGGATCTCGCCGTCCTCAACGGTGAAGCTGATGTCATTCACAGCCTTTTTGTCGCCGTAGTGCTTCGTCAGATTTCTGACTTCGATCATAGGGAACTTTTCCCTCCTTATTCTTCACTTTCACGGGCAGACATGTCCTGCCTGCCAGATTATAGTATAGTATGCTTATGTGTCAGACAAGTGATAGCTTTTTGAAAGCTGCCAGCGCTGGATCATATCCTTCTCCATCTGCGCCTGCAATTCCTCCACCGAGCCGAACTGCATCTCCTCACGGAGGAGCTTGGTCAGCACGACACGGATCTTTTCGCCGTAGAGAGAGCCGGAGAACTCGTCGATATAGGTCTCGGAGAGCGGCATCCCCTCATAGTGTACCGTCGGCTTGATGCCGATGTTGGTGACAGAGCGGTGCCAGCTGCCGTCCGGTGTCCGTGTCTCGGAGGCATAGACGCCGAATTTCGGCACGAGCTGTCCCTCATGGAACCACAGGTTCGCCGTCGGGAATCCGATGGTATGTCCCAGGTGTGCGCCTTCTCTGACCTCGCCGCGGAGCATGTACGGGTCGCCGAGGAGCAGATTGGCTTTTTTCAGGTCGCCCTCCATCAGCAGCTCCCGGATCTCATGGGAAGAGACGGTCGTCCCGCCGATGCGCACATCGTCGATCACGTCCACATCAAAGCCGTAGCGTGCGCCGAGGCGTTTCAGATCCTCCACATCCCACTTGGCATCCTTGCCGAAGCGGAAATCCTTGCCGCAGCAGACATAGGCTGCCTTCATGCGCTCAAACAGAACGCTCTTGACGAACTCGTCACCCGTCATGGCGCTGACGAGCTCGAACGGCGGCGCATAGATGCGCTCCATCTTGCAGTCGCCCTCCATGATCCGGGTCTTCAGGTGGGTCGTGTAGATATAGCCCGGTGCCTGCTTCTGGGAAGCCATCTCGGAGTGGAATGTGAATACGCTCGGCACAAGGCCGTTTTTCTTCTGTCGGTATGCCGCCTGGAGCACGGCTCTGTGCCCCTCGTGTACGCCGTCGAATAAGCCCAGCGCGACGGCTGCTTGTTTTTGCATACTCATAAATGTCACCTCCGGTTCAGGTGTGTATTTTGCCAGCTAACGCCGGATCAGGTAGTCTGGGGTTCCTTTAGATTGCGTTCAATGCGGAGTATCTGGTTCTCCCGGTCGGCAATAGCCGTGCCGAGAAAGCCGTCCGGTGTCCCGTAAACGGCAAATCGCCCGCCGCTCAGCAGTTTTAGCTCGTTCAGGCGGAGCTTCACGCCGTTGCGGTAGAGCCGGGTCTGCTCTTCATTCAGATGCAGCGGCGGCAGGACACGGAACACCTCCGCAATGGGTATGATCGCCGTTTCGATGCTGCCTGCATCACTGAGTGCCTGCGCCTGTTCGATGGTGATGCATCTGTCGATGATGAAATTGTTCGAGAGCGTCCGGCAGAGCGATGTCATCAGCGCACCGCAGCCGAGCGCCTGCCCGAGATCGTCAATGACCGTCCGGACATAAGTCCCGCTGCCGCATTTGATCTGTAGCGTGCCGGTGCCCGCTGCCGGGTCGTATGCCGTCAGCTTCAGTTCGTCGATGCGGACCTTCCGGGGTGTGCGTTCCACCGTCTTGCCCTGCCTTGCGAGTTCATAGAGCTTCTTGCCGTCCACCTTCACGGCGGAATACATCGGCGGCAGCTGCATGACTTCGCCTGTCATGCCACTGAACAAAGCGGTGATCTGTTCGGCGGTGATGCCCGCAATTTCGTGTGTTTCGAGGATCGTACCCGTGCAGTCGAGCGTGTCGCTCACCTGTCCGAGCCGGAATCCCGCCGTATATGCCTTTGTGTCGTCCGGCAAAATGCCGCACGCCTTTGTCGCATAGCCGACGAATACCGGCAGCACGCCTGTTGCCATCGGATCGAGCGTCCCGGCATGACCGAGGCGTTTCATGTGCAAAATCCCCCGCAGCTTGCCGATCACGTCAAACGATGTCCAGCCCTGCGGCTTGTTGATGAGCAGGATCCCGTTCATAGTGCCGTCCTGACGACTGCAAGGAGCCGCTCACGTACCTCGTCACGAGTGCAGTCGGTCATCGTGCAGCCGGCTGCCTTGACATGACCGCCGCCGCCGAGCTGCGTACACAGCGCCGAGACATTGATGTCCCGTGCCGAACGCATGGAGACCTTGTACAGCCCCGGCTCCGGTTCACGGACGGTCAGACCGATCTCCACGCCCTCCGGCTGGAGACCGATGGAGGTGATGCCCTCCATGTCCTTGGGATCCACGCCGCTCTGCATACACACATCCTGCGTTGCCCAGACGAGCGTGACCTTGCCGTCACAATGGTATTCCATGTTGGAAAGCATGATCATCTCCGCCTGGAGTGCGCCACGGCTCTTGACCGTGAACATCGCACGGTTGATGAGGTCATAGCGGATGTCCGGGAACTCCCGCATGATCTCGGAGGTGTACATATGCGTGTCGGCGTTGGCGTTGGAGTACTTGAAGCACCCCGTATCCGTCGCAATGCCCGTGTACAGGCACATGGCGATCTGCTCGGTGAACCGGATGCCCATTGCCCGGTATACCTTATAAAGAGTCTCGCAGGCAGCAGCCGCATCCGGCTCGAGCAAAACGTTCTGTGCATAGAACAGATTGGAAACATGGTGGTCGATGCAGAGCTCCACCTTGCCGCCGTAGATCGGTTCGAGCGAACCGAACAGCTTCTCGTCAGAGACATCGGTGGAAATGATGCACTTCGGCGCAAAGTCCTCCTCCGGCTCCTTCGGCATCAGATAGTCGAAACGTGCTGGGATCGGGTCGGCGCACAGCACCTTGGCACGCTTGCCGAGCAGACGGAAGACCGCCTGGAGCGAATAGCCCGCACCGATGCAGTCGCCGTCCGGCGAGCGATGGATCAGGATGTGTACATCCTCACAATTTTTCAGATAATCCGCAGTCTGCTCAATCGTCAGCTGTTTCATCAGAAACCTCCGTATCCTGCGCAAATGTCATTCCTTCGAGCTTCTTGGTGACTTCGGCACCTCTTGCGATGGAATCATCGGCGATGAAGTGCAGCTCCGGGCTTTTGCGCATTTTCAGACGTGCGAACAGCTCCCGCCGGATGAACCCGGCAGCGCTGCGCAGTCCCTTGACAGATTCCTTGGTGTCGTCCATGCCGAGCAGGCTCGAAACATAGACCTTGCAGTGTGATCCGTCGCCGGCGAGCTCCACTCTCACAACAGAGATCATGCTGCTGACTCTCGGATCCTTGACCATGCGGAAAATATCGGTCAGTTCTCTGTGGATATCCTCCGCCATACGGTCGTTTTTAAAGCTTGGCATTCTCAGCTCTCCTTTGTATCAGTCATTTTGTAGTCCTGGCTGTCCTCAAAGAAATGCTCATCTGTCATGGCATGTTTCAGCTCTTTGGTATTCTCATCGTAGGAGATCAGTTCCTCGGCAGGGATCGGGGTCTTGACGCCCCGCAGCTCGTCATCCTCCGGGTACTCGATCGCCGGAACCTGACCAAGCAGGATCCGCTTGACCGACTCGAAGAAGAAAATATCTACCGGGCCGAAAGATTCCCAAGCCAGAGCCTCATTACAATACTGGAGCATGTCTTCCGTGCTCATTCTTTTGTTATGCATAGCTGTTCAGTCCTCCTATATCTATTATTTCTTTCTGGGGATTCTTCCCCATACCCCACCGGAGAGCGATGCCCTCCGGAATCTATTCGAATTTGCTTTCAAAGCATCAATCAGGCTGATATTCTTCCATGATATATGCCTCGAAGATGTCGCCTGCCTTGAGGTCGGCGAACTTTTCGAGGGAGATACCGCACTCGTAGCCGGAAGCGACTTCCTTGACGGCATCCTTGAAGCGCTGGAGACCTGCGATCTTGTCATCTGCGATGATGATACCGTCACGTACCACACGGATCTGGCTCTGACGGGTCAGCTTGCCGTCGAGTACATAGGAGCCCGCAACTGTGCCGACGCTCGAGATCTTGTAGATCTCACGCACCTCTGCACGGCCGAGCATCACTTCACGGAACTTCGGTGCCAGCATACCCTTCATAGCGGTGCTGATCTCGTCGATCGCATCGTAGATGATACGATACAGACGGATGTCCACGCCGTCACGGGCTGCGCTCTCTGCGGCAACGCTGTCCGGGCGGACATTGAAGCCGACGATGATCGCGTTCGATGCATTGGCGAGCATCACGTCGCTCTCCTTGACTGCACCAACGGCGGAATGGATCACGCGCACGCGCACCTCGTCATTGGACAGCTTTTCGAGAGATGCCTTGACAGCCTCGGCAGAGCCCTGTACGTCTGCCTTGACGATGATCGGCAGCTCCTTGGTCTCGCCCTCGGCGATCTGGCTGAACAGATTGTCGAGCGTGAGCTTGGTGCCGGTGCTCTGGAAGAAGGCTTCCTTCTGCTCGTGCTTTCTCTGCTCCACGAGCGTTCTTGCCAGACGCTCATCCTCAACCGCATCGAAGATATCGCCTGCGCTCGGCACTTCGTCCAGACCGGTGATCTCGACCGGAACGGACGGACCCGCTTCCTTCACGGGCTTGCCCTTGTAGTTGGTCATGACACGTACCTTGCCGACCGTGGTGCCTGCGATGATGATGTCGCCGGTATGGAGCGTGCCCTTCTGTACGAGCAGTGTGGCGATCGGACCTCTGCCCTTGTCCAGACGTGCCTCGATGACAGTACCCTTTGCCAGTCTGTCCGGATTTGCCGTCAGCTCCTTGACCTCGGCTACGAGGAGGATGTTTTCAAGCAGATCGTCGATGCCCATGCCGGTCTTGGCAGATACCGGGATGCAGATCGTGTCGCCGCCCCATTCCTCGCAGACAAGACCGTACTCGGTGAGCTGCTGGAGGACTCTGTCGGGGTTGGCGGCTTCCTTATCCATCTTGTTGATGGCAACGATGACGGAAACGCCTGCTGCCTTCGCATGGTTGATGGACTCGACCGTCTGCGGCATGATACCATCATCCGCAGCGACTACGAGGATGGCAATATCGGTGATGTTCGCACCTCTTGCACGCATGGAGGTAAATGCCTCATGACCGGGCGTATCGAGGAAGGTGATGACCTGGTCGTTGTGCTTGACCTGATACGCACCGATGTGCTGGGTGATGCCGCCTGCCTCAGATGCGGTGACATTCGCATGACGGATGCGGTCGAGGATGGAGGTCTTGCCGTGGTCAACGTGACCCATAACGACAACGACCGGCGGACGGGGCTGCTGGTTCTCGTCGTCATGCTCCTCGGATTCGATCAGACGCTCCTCGATGGTGACAACGACTTCCTTCTCTACCTTTGCGCCCAGCTCCTCTGCTACGAGGCAGGCGGTGTCGAAGTCGATCTCCTCGTTGATGGATGCCATCACGCCCAGACCCATCAGCTTGCCGATGACCTTGGAAGCAGTCACCTTCAGGCGGGTCGCCAGCTCGGAAACCGTGATGCTGTCCGGGATCTTGACCTTGAGCTGCTGCTTTCTGGCACGCTCGAGCTCCAGACGGGACAGGCGCTGTGCCTCGGTCTCCTGCTTTCTGCCGCCCTGCTTGCCCTTGGCACGCTGTGCGGACTTCTGGTTGATCTTCTGCTTCTTGGTGGAAGCATTGTCGCGGCGCTTGTCGGTGCCGGCAATCTGCTCATAGCGCTCGTTGTACTTGTCGAGATCGACATAGCTGCCGCGGGTATCGACAGTACGGCGCTGCTCCGGCGTCTCCGCCTTGCCCTCGCCGATCACGCCGCCCAGACGGGTCTTCTCGCCATGCACCTGCGGCTTTGCCTTCTTCTTCTCTTCCTTGCGCTTCTTCTGCTGCTGTGCAGCGGGCTCCGGCTTCTTCTCTGCCGGGGCTGCGGGCTTCGGCGCCTCCTGCTTCGGCTCTTCCTTCTTCGGTGCCTCTGCCTTGGGCTCTTCCTTCTTCGGCGCCTCTGCCTTCGGAGCTTCCTTCTTCGGTGCTTCTGCCTTGGGAGCTTCCTTCTTCGGCGCTTCTGCCTTGGGAGCTTCCGGCTTCGGTGCGGCAGGCTTTTCTGCCTTTGCAGGCTCCTGCTTCGGTGCCTCTGCCTTCGGTGCAGCGGGCTTCTCAGCCTTTACGGGCTCTGCCTTTTCTGCCTTGGCAGGCTCAGCCTTTGCCGGTTCTGCCTTTTCAGCCTTTGCAGCGGGCTTGGCAGCCTTCTTCGGTGCGGGCTTCTTCTCCTCCTTTGCCGGCTTTTCCGGACGAGGATCGTTCTTTGTCGCAAAATAGGCATCAAAACTCTCCACCTGGGACTTCTGGGTGAAATACTCCAGCGCCAGGTTCATCTCCTCCTCCGAAACGGACGAGCTGGTCGTTTTCTTGCCGGAGCCGTGTTCCTCGAGGAACGCAAGCAGCTCCTTTGCAGAGAGCTGCAAGTCCTTCGCAGCCTCCGATACTTTGATCTTCTTTGCCATAGGCAAACCCTCCTACTCTGACGGCTCCTGTACCGCATCGGTACAGAGCTGGCGGATCCTGTCAAAGAAGCCCTGGTCGGTGACAGCTACGACAGCCGCCTTGCGTCCGATCGCCGCACCGAGCACTGCCATGTCCATCGGCAGCTGCTCCACAGGCACGTTATGCTTCTGACAGAAATAACATACTTCTTTATAAGTCTTCGGTGAAATGTCCGATGCCGTGATCACGCCGCAGACCTTCCCGGTCTCGAGCGCCTCCCGCATGGGATCAAAGCCGACTGCCATTCTGCCGGCTTTGCGGCAGATGCTAAGAATCCCCGTCAGCTTCTGATAATTCATGCAGCATCACCTCATATACCTCCGCCGGCACCTTGCAGGAAAAGCTCCGTTCGAGACGGTGGCTCTTCTGCGCCATCCGCAGGCACTCTGCGCTCCGGCAGAGATATGCACCACGTCCGGCTGCCTTGCCGGTCAGATCCAATGCGATCTCCCCCTCCTTGGGCTTTACCACCCGGATGAGGTCACGCTTGGGCTTCATTTCACCACAGCCGATGCATTGCCGCATCGGTATCTTCTTTACCATAGCCGCTCCTCGCCGCTCACTCAGCAGCCGGCTCGGCGTCCTCTGCCGGTTCTGCCGCCTCAGCGGTCTCCTCAGCTTCCTCAGCAGTCTCCTGTACATCCTCCTCGAAGAGGTCGTCATCCTCCGCAACTGTTACAGGCTTTGCCTCGGGGATCTCGAACTCCTCCTGATCGGACTTGATGTCGATCTTGCACTCGGTCAGCTTGGCAGCCAGCTTGGCGTTCTGGCCCTTGTTGCCGATGGCAAGGGAGAGCTGATCATGCGGAACGACTGCGATGGCAGAGAGCTTGGGGGTGCGCTCACGGCGCTCGCCGCTCTCGGTGATATACTCCTCCGGCTCCTCCTCGGGCGGCAGGATGTAGACCTTGAGCACCTTGGCCGGAGAGAGCGCATTGGCAATGTACTCTGCCGGATCGTCGCTGTAGGGGATGATGTCGATCTTCTCGCCGTTGAGCTCACGCACGATGGCGGAGATTCTCGAGCGCTTCGGACCGATGCAGGCGCCGATGGCATCCACATTCGGATCATGGGACAGCACTGCGATCTTGGAGCGGGAGCCTGCCTCACGGGAGATGGACTTCACCTCAACGGTGCTGTCGAAGATCTCCGGTACCTCGAGCTCGAACAGGCGCTTTACCAGACCCTTGTGGATACGGGAGAGCTTGATGATCGGCTTCTTGCTGCGGTTTGCGATCTTGGTGACATAGACCTTGATGCTCATGCCCTCACGGAGCACCTCGCCCGGGATCTGATCCTGACGCAGGAGGTAGAGCTCGGTCTTGTCATACATCAGCGTTGCAGCACCTCTGCCCGGTTCTACCTGGGTGACGGTGGCAGTGATGATGTCATCGACCTTGCTGTCGAACTTCTCGAGGATGCGGTCACGGTTGATGTCACGCAGGTCGCCCTTGATGGACTGCTTTGCCGACTGTGCGGAAGCTCTGCCGAACTTGGAGATGTCCAGCCGCTTCTCAAAGATGCCGCCGACATAGGCATTCGGATCCTGTGCTCTTGCTTCGTCGATGTTGATCTCGGTGTTGTTGAACGGCTCGTCGTCCACGATCGTCTGGAGCAGATAAACGTCAAAGATCATCTTCTCCGGGTCGATGTCCACACGGATGCACTCCTTGCACTCAGGATACATACGCTGCGCAGCCTTCTGCATAGCGGACTTGACCTTCTCGATCACAGTCTCAGCATCGACGCTGTTCTCTGTACCGAGATCCGCCAGCGCTTCAAAGAAATTTTTGTCCATGATTTTACATACGCCTCCATTTAGTAATGATTAACAGAAATAATGAGTGTGTGAAGCCCGAAGCTTCAGCGGTCAGGTGTTGTCTCCGAAGTCGAAGAACAGCTTGACGAATGCCAGCTCCTTGAGCGGGAGCACACGCTGTGCGCCGTCCACGGTAAGGGTGACAGTCTCCTTGTCCCAGTCTTCGAGCACGCCGACGAGCTCACGGCTGCCGTCCTCAAACGGGCGGATGCCTCTTGCACGCACCTCGCAGCCGATGCAGGCATCGAAGTGGCTTTCCCGCACGAGATCGGCTTCCAGTCCGGCAGAGCTGATCTCGAGGATATAGCTCTGGGAGATGGGATCCTTCTCATCGAGCAGGTCGCTGACAGGTCCCGTGACCCGTTCGCAGTCGTTGATGCCGATGGTGTCGGTCTCGCTGTCGATGAAGATGCGCAGATACCAGTTGGCACCTTCCTTCTCGTACCGGACATCCCAGACCAGATACCCGAGGTCATTGATGACCGGGGCGCAGAGGTCATAGATCTTCTGCTCGGTACCGCCGAAATGTTTCAGCTTCATAGATCATTTCCTTTCTTGTAGGTATCTCTAAAAACCCCCATTTTTCTTTTTTGCGAAAGGAAAAATGGATCAGCTGCGGGGCTCCGCCCGCACCCTGCCTCTAAAAACTATGTTTTTTAGAGGTACCCTGTATCAGTGGAGCAGGGATACATAAGCAAAGGACCGGTTGTTTTTCCGGTCCTTTCTGCATCCTATTACAATACCTATTATAGCACAAATGATTTGAAAAATCAAGGGGTTTTTGCATTTTTTTCAAATAGTTACGGAATTTTCTGCAAAACAACTGCTTTTTAAGAGCGTTTGCTGACGGATGACAGTGTGGAGATGCCTTTCAGCCGTGGGCGAGCGCCCGTTCGCTGCGCTCCGGGCGCTCGAGGGGGGGGGGCGGGGCTGCGCCCTGCGACCCATTATGGCAACTTTGCCGCCAAAAGCGCTGACCACCCGGTCAGCGCTTTCTCTTGCTCAGGCGGCTTACTGTATCGCCCGTACCTCCATATAATACCGCTTGTCCTCCGCATGACCCATCGAGAAGGTCTTTCTCGGGAGGGCGCCGTCCTTCTGGACGCTCGGGAAGAGGTCTGCCTTGTCCATATCCGGCAGCAGGAAGCCGATGGCATCCGGCATGGCGGCAAGGCGCTCAACGGTCTCGGTGCCGTGGATGTAGTCGATCTTGCCGGGGTTCGCCGACAGATAGGCATCCAGCGCATTCTGGAGACTGCCCACGGTCAGGTTCGAGGTCGGCTTATGGATGTACATGCGGCGCTTGGTGTTGCCCTGTACCACGATCATCGACTGGTCAGCCGGCTCCTCGGACAGCCCGAGCACACGAGCCAGTGCCATCATCATGCGGCCGGGGTCGGTGGCGGTGATGATACGATGGATCGCCTCGAACTGGAGCGCTTCGCTGTGCAGGTTCACCAGTTCCACAAGCGCATAGCGGGCGGGATGGTTGCTGTAATCCACCTCCGGATGTGCCTTTTTCAGCGCCTCATAGCAAGCCTTTGCCGTGGCAAGGGAATGATTGCCGTCGCCCATCGCCAACTGGAGCTCGCCGCTTGCGGTCATCACGGCATCGAGCTTTTCGAGGAATGCCGCCTGTGCGGTCTTGTCCATCAGTCTGCCCACGATGCTGCCGCCGCCGTTCATCAGAGGCGTGTCATACAGCACGGTCATGGTATCCTTCGCCGCCGTGCAGGTGCCGATGGCGCTGTCATCCGGGTCATCGATGAGGATCATGATATGCGGGGTCTCAAGCGGTGCCTTGGCACGCACCTTCATGCGGGGAGGGATACGTTCGAGGACGGTCGCTTCGGTCGCACGGACGGGCGACTTGCTCCCCTGCTCATAGTTGTAGGCTTCGAGATCGACCTTGCCCACCACGCCGGTGCGCAGGATGCCGTTGCCCTGGATGCGCTCCACATAGACCATCGCATCCGGGTAGGTCTTGAAAATGCCGGCATCGAGGTATTTCTTCATGCTCTCGTGGATGGCGGAGATGCGCTCTCTGACATCCGGCTCCTCGAGGTAGATCTCCGGCAGCGTCATCCGCAGCGTGGACGGCGCATCGCCGACATTGCGCTCGGTGCGCTCCCAGTATGCGGGATCGCCGGTGTACTGGTCACATGCGATGACGCTCCACTTTTCGGCATCGCACTTGGTGAAATCGGGCAGAAGAATATCTGCCGCCTGAAAGATCTGCTGCATAGTTTTGCTCCTTTGCAATATATTTAGCTATTATAGTATAGCATATCGGGGCTGAATTGTCAATGCAATGTCGTATTTTCGCACGAAAACAGCTCCTGCCGGCGTCTGGACCCTCTGTTTTTTCAGCCGAAAAATTGTAAACTTTCTGTGAATCTTCGATGGACGGGCTATCGAAACAAAGTCAGCCTATCACGAAAAGTCCCGAAACGGCGCATCTGCGATAGTCAGACTATACGCTCCGGATATTTTTGTGATTATACACAACGTAAACGATTTTCGGAACGAAAATTCAAATAATCCCGAAAACGTGTTAGTTCTATTGACATTTTCCGAAAAATGGGGTATAATATGATTACAGATAGTACAGAAGATGATGTGAAAGAAACAGTAGATGATGATGAGAAACAGTGGTTGTGAAAGGATCAGAGCGGTACAGACCGCTTGTGCTGTTTGAAGGAGTTGACTGTTATGAAAAAGAAGACTATGAAGGGTTTCACACTGATCGAACTGATCATTGCGATCGCCATTATCGGTGTTCTGCTGATGATCCTCGTGCCGTCGATCTCCGCTTATGTGAACTTAGCAAAGAAAAAAGCCAATATCGCCAATGGTAAGACGCTGTACATGGCGGCGATGTCCACACTGACCGGCGATGAAGAGGCTCGCAATTCGTTCTATTATCATAAGGAAAAGACGAAGAGCATCGGCACCACCTTTGAGGTGCGCCAGAACGGCACCTGCGTGAATACCACCACCAAGTACAACGACACGGAATACACCTATTCCAATAAGCTGAGCAGCAAGGACAAGCTGAGCTCCAGCGAGAACTATCGCATCACTGTGGTAGCCCGTGTGGACGGCGCTGACCATGAGACCGGCAGCGACTGGAACAATCCGACTCACATCACCAAGACCTACAACACCTGGAGCTGGTCCGATGACAAGTACAAGACTTTTGTAGAGAAAATGTGCATCGAGCTGGATATGAAAGCCAATGTCCAGAAGCGTTCCGAAGGCTACAAGGTCAAGATGCCGTACAACATCCGCAAGGATGGCGGTCAGATGCCGATCATCCGCTGGCTGATCGTCTACAACTGGGACAATCCCGAGCAGGTAGAGATTTGGGCAGGCGACGGCTACAAGGCTGCAAACGGTCCGGTATACCGTGTATATCCGAACACCGCTCCTGAGTACGCATAATACGCATAATAGATGGGGGAAAGTATCATAATAACGTAAAACCGGGCTGCACTGGCAGCCCGGTTCGTTTTTGCAGGGAGCCCCTGCCGGCAGACACACGCATAGTTTGGTTTGGAGCAATGTTGCAGTACATGCGTTACCGCTTTTTTGTGAACCGAACCAGCAGCCATCCGGGGCTTTTTTATTGTTGCGTGAAAATTGTGTGAAATATTAATAATTCACTTGACAAATTCTTAAAGTTGTGATAGAATAAACTTGTAAGTGAAACTAATAATATCCAAAACAAATTATGAAGGGAGGAAAACGGGAATGAAGCGAAGTATCTACAGTCTCGTGCTGGCGGATGATGTGGTAGAAGCAGTTGACCGCATGGCGTATGAAATGCACACGAGCCGCTCGAACCTCATCAACCAGATCCTCGCCGAGCATCTCTCCTGCGTCACGCCGGAGATGCGGATGCAGACGATCTTCAGCCAGATGGGCATGCTGGCAGGACAGTTCCGGATACAGCGTCAGAGCTCGGCGCATCTGTTCTCGGTGCAAAGCCAGCTCGACTACAAGTACAAGCCGACCGTGCAGTATTACGTGGATCTCTACCGGGTGCCGGTGCAGGATCATGCCGGACGCATCCGGGTACAGCTCCGGACGCAGAATGAGACGCTCCTGCAGGTGCTGGAGCAGTTCTTCCGGCTTTGGATGGCACTCGAAGAACGCTATGTACCGGCATCCGCAGGGACGGTCTACCGCATCTCACCGGGCAGGCTCGAACGCACCTTCCGGGATCCGGGCGTTTCCGAGGAAGAGCTTGGTTCGCTCATCTGCCAGTATATCCGCACCTTTGACGAATACCTGAAAGTCTATTTCTCCGACATTGCCGATCCCCAGGGCAGGGCGCAGGTGCTGGACATGCGGTTCCGCCATGATGCCAAGAAGCTCGAGCAGGTCATTTAGTCGGCTATTATCTGAAAAATCACAGGGCATTGACCCATATGTAAAGGAGGAGCATTTATGAACGCACAGAAATTCACACAGAAGTCTATGGAAGCCATCCAGTCGGCACAGAGCATCGCTATTGCGGCGCAGAGTCAGCAGATCGAGCAGGTGCATCTGTTTGCAGCACTCGTGCAGCAGGAAAACGGTCTGATCGGTCAGATGATGCAGAAGCTCGGCGTGGACTGCAAGGCGCTCCGCCAGACATTACAGAATACCATCGACGGAATGCCCGCCGTAACGGGCTCCGGGCGTGAACCGGACAAGGTCTATGTCTCCCGTGACGTGGACGTTGCGCTGACGGCTGCGGAACAGCTTGCTGCAAAGATGAAGGATGAGTATGTCTCCGTGGAGCACGTCGCCCTCTGTCTGATCGAGAAGCCGGATTCGCTCCTGAAAAAGATCCTCGACCAGTACCGCATCACCAAGGACAGCTTCCTGAAAGCGCTGCTGCAGGTGCGTGGCAATACCCGTGTGACGAGCGAGAATCCGGAGGATACCTATGATGTCCTCACGAAATACGGCTCCGACCTGACGGAGCTTGCCCGCCAGAACAAGCTCGACCCCGTGATCGGACGTGACAGCGAGATCCGGAACGTCATCCGCATCCTGTCGAGAAAGTCCAAGAACAACCCCGTCCTCATCGGTGAGCCCGGTGTCGGCAAGACTGCCATCGCAGAGGGGCTGGCGCTGCGTATCGTGCGTGGAGACGTGCCGGATTCCCTGAAAGAGCGCAAGATCTTCTCCCTCGACCTCGGTGCCCTGATCGCCGGTGCGAAGTACCGCGGCGAGTTCGAGGAGCGTCTGAAAGCCGTATTGCAGGAGATCAAGAAGAGCGAGGGCGGCATCATCCTCTTTATCGACGAGCTGCATACCATCGTCGGCGCCGGCAAGACGGACGGTGCGATGGATGCCGGCAACCTGCTGAAACCCATGCTGGCAAGAGGTGAGCTGCACTGCATCGGTGCGACGACACTGAACGAATATCGCCAGTATATCGAGAAGGATCAGGCGCTCGAACGGCGTTTCCAGCCGGTTATGGTGCCGGAGCCGACGGTCGAGGATACCGTTTCCATCCTGCGTGGTCTGAAGGAACGCTATGAGGTATTCCACGGCGTGAAGATCCACGACGGCGCACTGCTTGCCGCTGCGACCCTCTCCGACCGTTATATCTCCGACAGATTCCTGCCGGATAAAGCGATCGACCTCGTGGACGAGGCATGTGCCATGATCCGCACCGAGATGGATTCCATGCCGCAGGAGCTGGACGACATCTCCCGTCAGATGATCCGCCTGGAAATTGAGGAGACCGCCCTGAAAAAGGAGACCGACAAGATCTCGCAGGAGCATCTCTCCGAGATCCAGAAGGAGCTCGCCGAGCTGCGGGATAAATTTGCCGAGATGAAGGCACGCTGGGAGAACGAGAAGTCCGGCATCTCCAAGGTGCAGAAGCTGCGTGAGGAGCTCGAACAGGCGACCGCCGAGATGGAGCGTGCCGAGCGTGAGTACGACCTGAACAAGGCGGCAGAGCTGAAATACGGCCGCATCCCCGACCTGCAGAAGAAGATCGAGGAGGAGGAAGCCGCTGCCGGCAAGGGCAGCGCCGGTTCCATCCTGCGGAGCGAAGTCACGGCGGAGGAGATCGCCAAGATCATCTGCCGCTGGACGGGCATCCCGGTCTCCAAGCTGATGGAGGGCGAGCGTGAGAAGCTGCTGCGCATGGAGGACATTCTGCATGAGCGTGTGATCGGGCAGGACGAAGCTGTCACCAAGGTCAGCGAAGCCATCCTCCGCAGCCGTGCAGGCATCCAGGATCCGAACCGTCCGATCGGCTCGTTCCTGTTCCTCGGTCCGACCGGTGTCGGCAAGACGGAGCTCGCAAAGGCACTGGCACAGGCGCTCTTTGACGATGAGAACAACATGGTGCGCATCGACATGAGCGAATATATGGAGAAATTCAGCGTGAGCCGCCTGATCGGAGCGCCTCCCGGATATGTCGGCTATGAAGAGGGCGGTCAGCTCACCGAAGCCGTGCGCAGAAAGCCCTACTCGGTCGTACTGCTCGACGAGGTGGAGAAGGCACACCCGGATGTGTTCATCCTGCTGTTACAGGTGCTCGATGACGGCCGTATCACGGATTCGCAGGGGCGCACTGTGGACTTCAAGAACACCATCCTCATCATGACCTCGAACCTCGGCAGCCCGTTCATCCTTGAAGGGATGCAGGAGGACGGCAGCATCTCGGAGGATGCCAAGAAGCAGGTCAATTCCCTGCTGCACCAGCAGTTCCGTCCGGAGTTCCTGAACCGTCTCGATGAGATCGTCTTCTACAAGCCGCTCCAGAAGAGCGAGATCTTCCGCATCGTGGATCTGCTGCTGAACGATCTGCGGCGCCGTCTGGCTGACAAGCAGCTCAGTGTGGAGCTGACCGATGCCGCCAAGCAGGCAGTCGTGGACAACAGCTATGACGTCAGCTTCGGTGCAAGACCGCTGCGCCGCTACCTCCAGCAGAAGCTTGAAACGATGATCGCCAAGCACATCATCGGCAACGACCCCGCACCGGGTACGATGCTCGTGGTGGATTATGCGGATGGGGCGTTTACGCTGAATGAGAAGTAAGCGGGGAGCCCCCGCTGGCAGGTACTAAGGAGGAAAGCGCCTGCTTCTGGTGTCCGCAATGCGGCTTGCAAGCAGAGCCGCAAAGCTGATATGGTATAACAAAAGCCAGCCTGTAGCGATAGGGGCTGGCTTTGTTGATATTACACAATGGAGGAGCGTTTCCGCACTGCATCCTTACCAAATACAAACAAATCTATTGACTTATGGGAATAATTGGTCTATAATAAAGCTATGAAGAAAACAGCCCTTTGCGTTCTGCGGTCAGCGCAGAAAGGAGGATCCTATGTTTAGTGCCATGTTTCACGCACCCAAAGGTGCCAAAATGATCCTGAAACCTACCCGCCACCATGAAAAAGCCGTTCCGTCCATCGTGATCACGCTGATCCTCTGGATCTTGTCGGGCGTCGGCGTTTTTCTGCTGTCATTTTTCTCCTATTTCGGCGTTGTACAGGCGGCGCTCATCGCCACGCTGATCATGAGCGCGATCGCACTGGTGCTGATGATCTGGCCGATGTGCGAGTATCTGTTCATCTTTCACAATCCGATCGGATTGCAAGATCACTATAAGTGGTGGCTGTGTCCGCTGATCGCCTGTCTGATCGACCTGCCGGTCATTGCGATCGCCAGCGCCGCCCTGCTGCAATTCGGATGGGCAACGCTCATCGTGCTCGTTGCGCTGTTCGCATCGGCATGGATCCCACGGCTTTGCTTCCATCTTTGATGCTGTGACAAAAACCGAGCCAGCCTGTAGCGATACGGGCTGGCTTTATTTGTTCATTTCTTTTTTATCCGTCCTGCCGAGGAGGTAGTCGATGGAGACATTGTGGAAGTCGGCGAGTTTTATGAGGGTTTCGGTGGGGATGTAGCGGGTGCCGGTTTCATAGTTGCTGTAACACCTTTGCGAACAGTGCAGATAGTCTGCCATTTGCTGCTGCGTCAGATCTTTATCTTCCCGCAGATTGCGGATTCGTATATATTGCATAAACGCACACCCCTTTATTATATTTATTTTACGAAATTCCAACATGCATATTGACTTTTAGCGCAAATTGCACTATAATTTATTATAGAACATAACGTTCTAAGAACAATTATAAAGGGGATGAGAAAAATGAAATATGAAGAACACAAAACGGCAGTTAAGGTCGGTGTCGGCACACTGGTAATCGCAATTATAGCTGTTTTTGCCAATCTTACTCAGATTTTAGATTGGTTAGGAATTAAGCCACATAATAATTCACCAACAGAATCATCAAGTATTAGCGAAAAAATCACTACTGAAACAGAACCTATTTCTTTCTCAGAACTAACTGAAACCCAAACCGTTGTCCCTCCAAAGGAGTATGAACCAAAAGAAGTAAAACTTACAGACTTAGATTATTTCAATGGAGATAATGCACTTTGCGTCATCTCAACAAAGGACAATCTTGGAAACACTTACCCCAGTATACTAAGCACCTCTTCAGGAGGAAGTGTGTATAATGACGGATATTCTCAATACTACCTAAATAAAAAATATAGCCACCTTTTTGGAAGTGCCTTTCTGCAATACGATTCAAGGTCATCAAACTACGAAACAATCATAGAGTTTCGTGGAGATGGGATAATTCTTGGAACACTATCCTTTACCGGTGGTGTACTGCCACAGGAATTCGACTATAATGTTGAAGATGTTGATGTATTAGAGATTAAATATCATAATGGAATGACACTAATAGGCACAGAATGGGCTTTCGTTGGAATAGATGCAACCCTAACAAAAGCAGATACTTCTTCCAGCGAATCAGAAACTTCTTAAATAACCCCATTCATCAGCCCGCCCTCACCCGGCGGGCTCTCCTTATGATACCCCATCTATCCACGGTAAAAACCCCACATCAATTATTTGTGAGAATTGCCGGAATTTTAGTATTTCATTTGCTTTTATCCAAAAAGGGCTTGACAAATTCTGAAAATGTTGTATAATTTATAGTAGGAATGTAACTCACGGCAGTGCCGTATGGTTCATGCCGTATCACAATATTATTTAGGAGTTGAGAGTTATGGGATTCATGGACACGATCAGCGGTGCCGGCAGAGGCGTCAGCGAAAAGGCAAGAAACGTTTCTGAGGTCAACAACCTGAAGCGTAAGATCCTGTATGAGGAGGAGCGTATCGTTGAGGTTTTTGCAGACATCGGCAAGAAGTACTACAAGAACCCCGATGAGGATCCGGCTGTGCTCAAGGCGCTGTGCGATGACATCGACACCCGCCGCCGCCGTATCAAGAAGATGCGTTTCGAGCTCAACAGCATCCGTGGCTACAAGATCTGCCCCAAGTGCGATGCCGAGGTCAACGAGAAGTTCCAGTTCTGCGGCGTTTGCGGCGCTCGCCTGCCCGATGCGGATGATGAGGATTTCACATCCCTCGAGTCGAACGACTACTACACCGAGAGCGACAGCTTCTTCAACGCCGATACCATCAAGAATTATTGATCACAGAAAAACCCCTGCCAGCCGGCAGGGGTTTTTATTCTGTCAGAAAGTGACGAAGGCACAATACGGGGGGGTTAAGGGGCAGCGGCTTTTGTGCATATGCACAGAATGAACGTATTTCAGCGCCTTCTGATTGTCAGATTGAAAAAACAAAAATTTTTTTGAAAAAATACTTGCAATTTAAAGTGATACATGCTATAATAGAAATACCGTGTGGGACATACAGTTGTATTCCACAGGCGGAATTTTATATGTAGGAGGGTTCTTAACAATGGCGTTAAAGAATCAGTATCTCCTCGACCTCCTGAAGAGAGTCGAGAAAAGAAATCCGGGCGAGCCGGAGTTTATCCAGACAGTGACTGAGGTTTTCGAGTCCGTTGAACCGCTTGCTGAGGCAAGACCTGACCTGATCGAGGCTGGTGTTTTCGAGCGGATCGTAGAGCCGGAGCGCCAGATCGTGTTCCGTGTACCGTGGGTCGATGACAACGGCAAGGTACAGGTAAACCGTGGTTTCCGTGTAGAGTTCAACTCTGCGATCGGTCCGTACAAGGGCGGTCTGCGTTTTGCTCCCAATGTATATATCGGCATCATCAAGTTCCTCGGCTTCGAGCAGATCTTCAAGAACAGCCTGACCTCCCTGCCTATGGGCGGCGGTAAGGGCGGTTCCGACTTCGACCCGCAGGGCAAGTCTGACGCTGAGGTTATGCGCTTCTGCCAGAGCTTCATGACTGAGCTCTGCAAGCACATCGGTCCGAACACCGACGTTCCGGCTGGCGACATCGGCGTTGGCGGCCGTGAGATCGGCTATCTGTTCGGTCAGTACAAGCGGATCCGCAACGAGTTCACCGGCGTTCTGACCGGCAAGGGCTTCGAATACGGCGGTTCTCTGATCCGTCCGGAGGCTACCGGCTACGGTGCAGTTTACTACACCTGCAACATGCTCGAGCACTTCGGTGACAGCATCAAGGGCAAGACCGTTGCAGTATCCGGCTTCGGTAACGTTGCATGGGGTACCATCAAGAAGGTCAACGAGCTGGGCGGTAAGGTCGTTACCATTTCCGGTCCGGACGGCTATGTATATGATCCCGACGGCATCAGCACCGAGGAGAAGGTCAACTACCTGCTCGAGATGCGTGCTTCCTGCCGCAACCGTGCACAGGACTACGCTGACAAGTTCGGCTGCGAGTTCCACGCCGGCGAGAAGCCGTGGGGCGTTAAGGCTGACATCATCATGCCGTGCGCTACCCAGAACGAGGTCGGCATGGCTGAGGCTGAGAAGATCGTTGCTAACGGCGTGAAGTACTATGTTGAGGTATCCAACATGCCGACTTCCAACGAGGCTATCGCATTCCTGAAGTCCAAGGGCGTTATCGTTGCTCCGTCCAAGGCTGTTAATGCCGGCGGTGTAGCAGTTTCCGGTCTCGAGATGAGCCAGAACTCCATGCGTTACAACTGGACTGCTGAGGAAGTTGACGAGAAGCTGAAGGGCATCATGGCTAACATCTTCAAGTCCTCCATCGACGCTGCGAACAAGTACGGTCTGGGCGACGATCTGGTTGCAGGCGCTAACATCGCCGGCTTCCTGAAGGTCGCTGAGGCTATGAAGGCTCAGGGCGTGGTTTGATCCCGCTCTCCCGATAAGCATAACAAGCCCCGGTATCTGCGTGATACCGGGGCTTTTGCATATATTTGCCACTGCCGCCGGATTTGGCGATACGCACAAATTGTATTGACAAAAGCAGCCTGCTATGCTATAATAATGATAGGTGTTGATACACACTGACAGAACAGAAAGAAAGGGGGAAGCTCTATGGAGCCAAAACGAAAACAGCGGCTGGACAGCCTTTTTGAGGCATTTTCCATTCTTGCCGAGGGAAAGTATGTCTATCTGTGTGACATGCGGGAGGATATGTCCCGCTGGTCGCAGAATGCCGTGGATTATTTCGGGCTCCCTGATATTTATATGGAACATGCGGGCGACATCTGGGAGGAGCACATCCACCCGGAGGATCGTGAGAACTACCGTAACAGCATCGCCAACATCTTCGCCGGCAACAATTTCGGGCATGATATGCAGTACCGTGCGATGGCAACAGACGGGCACTATGTCGTCTGCACCTGCCGGGGCGTGGTCATCCGTGATTATGATGACAAGCCGATCTATTTCGGCGGTGTGATCCACAACCACGGTATGCTCAGCTATATGGACACCGTCACCGGTCTGCGCAGCCTGTACGGCTTCTTTGAGGATCTGCAATCCATGTTCTGGAAGCAGGACGAGGGCGCTGTGCTGCTGGTCGGTCTGAGCAGCTTTTCCAATGTCAATGACCTCTATGGCTATACCTTCGGCAATACCGTGCTCTGCGAGTTTGCCAATCTGCTGCAGAAGGAGTATATGAATGCGGGTGCGGTGTACCGGATGGACGGCACCAAGTTCGCCATCATCTCGCATACGCTCTCTGCCGATAAAATGGCGGATGTCTACCACAAGATCCACGAGAAGGCATCCCATGATTTCTATGTGAACGGCGAGCGGCTGAGCTTGCTGACGAATGCGGGCATCGTCTATGTGCGGAATTTCAACATCAGCACGGAGACGGTCTACAGCTGTCTGAAATATGTCTACTACGAATCCAAGGAGAAGAAGCTCGGCGATGCGGTGATCTTTGCCGATGAGCTGACGGATGACAACCGTCTCTACATCGAAAAGCTCAACACCATCCGCAACAGCGTGACCGAGCACTGCAAGGGCTTCTACCTCTGCTACCAGCCGATCATGGACGCCGTGACCGAACATCTCAAGGGCGCCGAGGCGCTGCTGCGGTGGCGGAATGAGGAATACGGCGCAGTGCCGCCGATGCAGTTCATCCATGTGCTTGAACAGGATCCGCTCTTCCCGGAGCTGGGGCGCTGGATCCTCCGCACGGCAATGGAGGACGGCAAGCAGATCCTGATGCGGCATCCGAATTTCGTGATGAACGTCAATCTGTCCTATGCGCAGCTCGAGACCAATACCTTTGTGGATGATGTCCTTGCCGCACTGGAGGAGACGAACTATCCGCCGCAGAATCTTTGCTTAGAGATCACGGAGCGCTGCCGTCTGCTCGACATGGATCTGCTCAAACGGGTGTTCAAGGTGCTGCATGACAAGGGCATCCGGCTGGCACTGGATGACTTCGGCACGGGCTATTCCTCGATGGGCATTCTGCGTGAGCTGGACGTGGACGTCGTCAAGATCGACCGTGAGTACGTCAAGGATGTCATCACGAGCAGCAGCGACCAGAGCACGGTGCAGTTCATCTCCACGCTGGCGGAATCCTTCAGGGCGGATGTCTGCGTAGAGGGCGTGGAATCCAAGGAAATGCGTGATTTCCTGCGGCATTATCCCGTCAGCAGCCTGCAGGGGTATTTCTACTCCAAGCCGGTGCCGATCGACGAGTTTATCATGCTGTATTGCATCTGATACAGCATGAATATGCGGCACAGCCGGCTAAAATGTGCTCGAATGACAACATATACATAAAAGCGGGAGGTCAGCACCTCCCGTTTTGTTTTGCGCATACTATTCCTCTTTACTCCGACAGACAAGCGAAGCTTGCCCCCTCCGCCGCAAAACGGGGGAGGAAAGATTTCTAAGGGGGCTGCGCCCCCTTAACCCGCTTTATCGATTATAGTTTTGAGGAGTAGCATCAGATAAAGCGTACCCCCGCTTTTTTGAGCTTTTCATGCGCCTTGATGACCTTCTGCTCCGGGAAGACCGTTGCAGTTCCCGCACTTACGATCTCCGCTGTGATGCCACGCTTGGCAGCGCCGAGCGCCGTTGACGTCACGCAGCCGCATTCGTCCAGACCGCACAGATGCAGCTTGTCATAGCCCTTGGCACGGATCAGTTCGAGCAGATAGCGGTTCGTCAGGGCATCGCCGAAGAGCTTGTCGAACACGTACTTGGAGACCACATCCAGCCCGCTGTACAGCTCCGCCCCCTCCGTGCCGGCGATGGAATAGCCGAACAGCCAGCGATTGGTCGGCAGGTTCTGGATGATATGGCGGATGTAGATGCAGTCGTTCCCGGCATCGCTGTACTCGTGGATCAGCTTGTTGACGGCTGCCACGAGCTGCGGCGTATCATAGGAAAACTGCGGTTTGCGTTTCTCATAGAGATAGTCGTTCTGCATGTCGATGACGATCAGTGCGGTACTCATGTTGGAACTCCTTTCGGGTCATTCAGCGGCGGTAGCGCATCGGCGTGAAGCGGATGCCGTCTGCAAGCTGTTCGGTGTCTGTCGGCTCGAAGCCGAGGCGGCGGTAGGCCTCCACGGCATAGGGCGAGGAATTGACCGTAAATTCCTGCGTTGCATAGTCAGCCTTCATGGCATCGAACAGCGCCCTGCCGATCCCCTGCCGGTGGTAGGCGCCTTTGACAAAGAACCCGCCGATGTGCTGCGGTTCCCTTGTGCAGATCGTGCCGATGAGCGTTTCACCGTCAAATGCGCCGTAATAGCGCATGCTGGCGGTCTTTTCCGTATCATCGAGATACGCCCGGAAGGTCTGTACGCCCTCCTCGGGGTATTCCGGTGCTTCATACTGTAGGAATACCTCCCAGGTCAGCGCAAGAGCTGCCGGGATCTCGTGGCTTTGCAGGCGGCGGATCATATAGTTCATGCGGATCATCCTTTCCGGAGCGTATGGAAATCTATTTTTTGAGAAAAAGCGGGTCTAAGGGGGGCAGATTGCAGGGATCTTATCCTAAATAGACAAGATCTCCCGTTTGGTCGCTCCCGTGCATAGCACGCTGCTTGACAAAATCGTTCATTTGCGGTATAATGTATAAACAGAGAGCGGCGATGCCGCCGAACTGATGGAGGTAGGAAAATGAAATTTGGTCGTATGATATGTATCCTGGCGCTTGCAGGCGCAGCACTGTGCCTGGTCGGCTGTGATGATACTGCACCTGACTCCTTTGGGAGCAGCTCCGAAGAGGTAACGGAGACGGAGCTTGTCACGCTTTCTTCCGATGAGGTCTCCTCGATCGCCGAGGCGATCCCGCCACATCCGGAAACGCCCGTTGAAGAAGATACCACAGAGCCGCTTTCCACAGAGGACACGACCCTTGCCACCGCAGCGGCAAACACGCTCAGCCCTTTTGGAAAAGCTGTATATCTCGGGCGTTCTTCGGAATGGAGCGAGCGCTTCTTCTATTTCCTGGACGGCACAAGCGGTAACTGCATTTCCCAGGAGGACGGCAGCAACACCGCCTTCCATTTCAGCATGGACGGCAAGGATAAGATCACGATCCGCTTCGGGGATGCCGGCGCACAGACGGCTGACGTGTTCTGGACGGATGAGGATACTGCGATGCTGTACTGGGAAGACGGCAAGAGCGAGACGCTCGTCAAGGTCTCGGATGACACCGCCGGGTTCCGTTTCCTCAGCAATGATGTGCTCATCGCCCGTGCAACGGCACTTTACGAATCAAAGACCGGCGAAAAGCCTGCGCTCGCCAACGTGACGCTCAGCGCCGATGAGATGGTCTCCGTCCGGCTCTATGACGATATTGAAGGGCACAACGCCACCTGCGAATGGTACACCGTCAACCGCTATACCGGCATCGGTACAAATATCATGGGCGAAGCCGTGAACCTCGGCGACCTGAATGTACAGCCCTCCGCAACGGAACCGACCGAAACGCAGCCTGCCTCGGAGAACGTGACAGAGCCTGCAACGGAAGCGACCGAACCGACCACCTGAACAAGGCTCTCCTTTACTCCGATAGACAAGTAACGCTTGCCCCCTCCACCGCAAGCGAGGGAGAAAGGGGGGTTAAGGGGGCTGCACCCCTTGACCTGCTTTTCAATTATCGTTTTTACCGCTCCTGCCCCGCCTGACGGGTGCAGGAGCTTTTCTGTATGCAAAGCAGGTTCCCGGGAGATCCAGGGAACCTGCTTTTTTCATGCTTACTGATACTCGAATACATCGACCCAGCGCAGCAGGAGGTCACGCTCTTCCTCATGTCCCTTGACGGACTGGGAAGCGGCAACGATCGGCATCCACTGCTGGACATACTGCTTGGCGGTGTCGCTCTTCTTGCAGAACAGGTCGAGGTACTTGTTGGCACGCTCCTCGCCGTAGGTCAGCGAGAATTTCAGGAACGTGCGGGCAGCATCGGCGGAGGCATTGCCCTGTGTGGCATGTGCCCAGTCGATGATATAGTACTTGCCCTCGGGCGTGATGATCACGTCGCCGAGCCCTAAGTCGCCGTGGCAGACCTTCTTGTGCTTCGGCATGGACTCCAGACGGGTGTGAAGCTCATAGCGGGTGGTGGCATCGAGCGTGGACTCCGAAATCTTGCGGTTCATCTTGTCCTTGAGCTTGTTCATCGTGGACGGTGCCGGGGTCGCATGGATGGAGAGCTGGATCTCCACGAAGCGGTCAAGGATCTCGTCCTCACGGGAGGGATCCTCCTCTAAGAGCTGCTTCATTGTCTTGCCGGGGATATAGTCCATGACGATCTCCCACTTCTCGCCGTTCTTGCGCACCTCGACGAGCTTCGGGATCGGCAGACCGGTCTCCTGTACTCTTGCCTGGTTGAGGGCTTCGTTCAGGACATCGGATGTGGAGTAGTTCTCGGCGAACTGCTTCACTGCGTGGTCGCCCTCACGGTAAATGACCTTGTTCGGGCGTTCGAGCAGAATTTCCATATGGGGATTCCTCCTGTCATATATAAAATTTAAGTATGCTGTGCCGTTACAGCAGAATTGATCTGGTTTTCAAGCTCTGTGACGCTCATGCCGAGCGCTTCGGCAGCATCTTCAAAGAGGTTATCCGTCGGCACTTCATCCGAACGGGCTGTCGTGTACGCCAGCTGTGCCATTGCCGCTGCATGAAGCAGCGCAGAGGTCGTATGGGCTTTGTCAAACAGGATGCGCAGTGCCTGCACACTGAGCGCAAGGGTATAATCAGAGACATTTGCCCCCGCAAGGCTTGCCCGTGCAGTCTGCGCAATGTGCGAGCAGATCTCGCCCGCCGGGATCGGCACACAGACATCCTCATCGAGGATGAACATGTCCGCCTTCCGCCATGCCGGGATGGACATCTGTCCCCCCGCAGAGACCGGAACGGCGATGAAGGGCTTGTCTCCGGCAAATGCTGCGGCACGGTCGAGTGCCTGCGCAAAGCCGAATCCGATCACGCAGTCCGCCGCAAAGCTCTCGCTGTTGACGGCGTAGTCGAGCCCCATGTCATACAGAGCGCCTGTGAGCGGTGCAAGCCTGCCGTTGTGCAGCATCACTTCATCGGTCAGGATGAGGACACGCTGTACCTGATAGACATCCACAAGCTCCTGCAAGGCTACCGGTAAACAGCCCTGCTTGAAATAGAGCTTTTCCGGCATCCGGAACGACTGCATACTCATTTCTTTTCACCATAATAGGCTTCGAGATACATCTCCTTGATCTCGCTGATAAGCGGGTATCTCGGGTTGGCACCGGTACACTGGTCATCGAAGGCATCCTCGCTCATCTGGTCGAGCTTTTCGAGGAAGACCTTCTCGTCGATGCCGTAGTCCTTGATGGTCTTCTTGATACCGACCGCAGCCTTGAGGTCTTCGAGCTTCTGGAGGAAGTTCTCAAAGATCTCCTGATCGTCCTTGCCGGTCACGCCGCACGCCTCAGCGCATTCTACATAGCGCTCGAGGGTATGCGGATACTGATACTGGGAGAATACGCCCATCTTGCGGGGCTTCTCGCAGGCGTTGAAGCGCATCACGATCGTCAGCAGCAGCGCATTCGCCACGCCGTGCGGCAGATGGTGATAGGCGCCGAGCTTGTGTGCCATCGAGTGGCAGACGCCGAGGAAGGCGTTTGCAAATGCCATACCCGCCATCGTGGAGGCAGTTGCCATCTTCTCACGAGCCTTGACATTGGTGCCGTCCTCGTAAGCGGTCGGCAGATACCGGAAGATGAGCTGCATCGCTCTGATGGCAAGACCGTCGGTATAGTCGGTCGCCATCACGGAAGCATAGGCTTCGAGGGCGTGTACCATCGCATCATAGCCGGATGCGGAGGTCAGACCCTTCGGGGCGCTCATCATGAGGTCGGTGTCCACGATCGCCATATCCGGCAGGAGCTCATAGTCGGCAAGCGGATACTTCGTACCGGTCTCCTGGTCGGTGATAACAGCGAAGGGCGTTACCTCGGAGCCGGTACCGGACGAGGTCGGGATGGCGATGAAGTATGCCTTCTCACCCATCTTCGGGAAGGTGTAGACTCTCTTGCGGATGTCGATGAAGCGCATTGCCATGTCGAGGAAGTCTGCCTCCGGATGCTCATACAGCACCCACATGATCTTGCCGGCATCCATCGCAGAACCGCCGCCGAGGGCGATGATGCAGTCCGGCTCGAACTTGCGCATTGCCTCTGCACCGAGCTGTGCAGAACGCAGCGTCGGATCAGGCTCAACATCGGAGAAAACGGTATAGGCAATGCCCATCTCGGTCAGCTTGTCGGTGATGACCTTGGTGAAGCCGTTCTTGTAGAGGAAGGAGTCGGTGACAACGAAGCAGCGCTTCTTGTT
Organism: Oscillospiraceae bacterium; assembly: GCA_024684395.1. Classification (GTDB taxonomy): domain Bacteria; phylum Bacillota; class Clostridia; order Oscillospirales; family Ruminococcaceae; genus UBA3855. The sequence goes on along the minus strand of JAIKWY010000142.1, from coordinate 26,984 downwards.
CATGACGTTCTTGAGCTCGTCGAGTGCCACCGGCAGGCAGCCCTTCTTAAAGTAGACCTTCTCAGGCGTGCGGAACCAGAGCATGTTCTCCCGGCGCTCTGCCACGGTCTTGACGTTGAGCAGATGCTTCACGCCGACATTCTCCGAAACGGAGTTGCCGCCCCAGGAGCCGCAGCCGAGGGTCATGGACGGCGGGAACTTGAAGTTATAGAGGTCGCCGATACCGCCCAGAGAAGAAGGCGTATTGACAAGGATACGGCATGTCTTCATGCGCTCAGCAAAAGCGTCGATCTTGGCGCGTTCCTTCACATTGTCGATCCACAGCGAGGAGGTATGTCCCAGACCGCCTGCATTGACAAGGAGCTGCTCTGCCTTGTCCATCGCATCCTCGAAATTCTCTGCTTTGTACATGCCGAGGATGGTGGTGAGCTTCTCATGTGCAAAAGCTTCCTCCACGCCGGTGCTCTCTGCCTCGCCGATGATCACCTTGACATCCTCCGGCACCTCAAAGCCTGCGAGCTTTGCAATGATGCAGGGACGCTGACCAACGATCTTGGCATTCAGTGCACCGTTGATGAGCATGGTCTTGCGGAGCTTGTCCTTCTCCTCATCGTTCAGGAAATAGCAGCCTCTCTTGATGAGCTCTGCCTTTACGGCATCATAGACATCCTTGCAGGCGATGATGGTCTGCTCGGTGGCACAGATCATGCCGTTATCGAAGGTCTTGGAAAGGATGATGGAGCTGACGGCATTGACGATGTCCGCAGAGCTGTCGATGACCGCAGCCGCATTGCCGGCGCCGACGCCGATCGCCGGGGTACCGGAGGAATACGCGGACTTTACCATGCCGGGGCCACCGGTAGCGAGGATGATGTCAGCCTCCTTCATGACGGTGTTCGTCAGTTCGAGGGAGGGGACGTCGATCCAGCCGATCAGACCAGCAGGAGCGCCTGCCTTCTCGGCAGCCTCCTTGACGATCCTTGCCGCTTCGATGGTAGAGGCTTTCGCTCTCGGGTGCGGCGAAATGATGATGCCGTTGCGGGTCTTGAGCGCCATCAGGCACTTGAAAATGGCGGTAGAAGTCGGGTTCGTGGTCGGGATGACGGCGGCGATGATGCCGATCGGCTCGGCGATCTTCATGATGCCGAACTCCTTGTCCTCCTCGATGACACCGCAGGTCTTGGTATTCTTGTAGTGGTTGTAGATATGCTCGGCGGCGTAGTTGTTCTTGATGACCTTGTCCTCCACCACGCCCATGCCGGTCTCCTCGACCGCCATCTTGGCAAGCGGGATGCGGGCATGATTGGCAGCAAGTGCGGCTGCACGGAAAATGGCATCCACCTGCTCCTGGGTAAAGGAGGCATACTGCTGCTGTGCTGCACGGACTGTGACAAACAGGGCGTCCAGCGACTCCACACTGTCTACGATCGCAGATGCGGCAGCTTTCTTCTTCGCTTCGCTCATGGTTGATCCTCTCCTATTCTGAATCGTGAAGGGCGTTCCGACGCATCACAGCGCCGATGTCCTATACATTCATTGTACCATATTGTTATCTTTCTGTCAATGAAATGTCGTAAAAATACTGTACAATCTTATTTTCCGGAATTTGTGGGAATTATTCATTTTTATGGTATGACGGCTGCGGTTTTTGATGAAAAAGTCGTATTTTTAATGGGTCGGGTGCAAAATGCCCCCTTCCCTCTTTCCGGGAAGGGGGCAGAACGCTCATACCACCAGCATCCCCCGCCGCTCTGCCACGCCGATACGGGCGGTGGCACCGGAATTGAATTCGAGGGCATCCTCCTCCACGCCGTCACTGAAAATGACGCCGTTCTGGGGCATCAGCGATGTCACCTGCATCGGGGCATCCGCCCGGATCTGCCCGAAGACGATCTCCGCACCGGTCGAACGGCTCGGATACGGCTCACGGACGGTGAAGTAGAGGTAGTGTGCGCCGCAATCGAAGCTCTGCGGCAGCTCGGGCTTCTGCCCGATACCGCAGGCACGCCCGATGCCCGCAGCGCCTGCTAAAATGCTCCGCAGCCAGCCCGTTGCGCCAAGGCCTGTCGAAACGATGATGCCGCTCGAGGACTGTACTTCTTCCCTGCCGCCGATCGAGAGCGTATACCGGGCGGAGGTGTGGGTGCGCTGTCCGAGGAAGAGGTCATTCACCCCGCAGAGCACCTGCCCGTCCCCGAGGACGGCTTCGGCGAGGGTGACGCTCTTCACCGGGCGCTTCCCGGCGAATGCCTCCGGGACGAGCTTCGGCAGATCGCCCGCCCGGAACGGCAGCAGCACGCCGTCCCAGCGCTGCGGATCGGGATTCACCCCGACAAGGCGCTGTCCGTCGAGGTATTTCAGGACATTTGCTACCAGCCCGTCACGCCCGATGGCGATGACGAGGTCATTTTTCCCGAACATATAATTCGGCACATGCGAACGATCGAGCACTTGCAGCCGTGCATAGCCTTCGAGGAAATCCACCGCCGTCTGCACGGCTGCTTTGTAGGTGTCGTGCTCCGCCTGATAGTCGGAGAAATCGCCGCCGTGGCTCTCGATGAAGAACTTCGCCTGTCCGGCGTTGTTGTAGCGGCGGATCATCTGTTCGAGACGGGTCTGCTGGGTCACGAGGATGATCTTGTTATCTGTCTGCTGCATGGTCTTCTCCTTTCATTTCATAGGCTGATGCGCATGGCGATGCGGCGAAACGTGCCGGATCACCGTGTGGTGAGACTTGCAAGCAGATCGGGAGTGATGTTGAGGGTGCCGATCTTTTCGCTGTTGACAGCGAGCTTGTCGAACGCCTGTGCGATGAGGGTCTCGGGCTCCATGTTGAGTGTTGCGAGTGCCACAAGCACCTCGGGGCTGAGTTTGTTGTAGGCATCCATGACAGCGCTGATGCGGTATGCCTCGGCATCGGCTTCCTTGCGGGCATTTTCGAGCCGCAGGTCGGCAAGCTCTCGGCGCTTGCGTTCGAGCTCGATGGCGGCATCGAGTTTCAGCTGCTCACGCTCTGCTTCGCTCAGGGTGCGGATGCGCTCGATCTCGTTCTCCTTCTCGAGCACCATGCGCTTGGTGGCGATCTCGGTCTCACGGATCTGCTTCTTCTTTTCCTCCACGGAAATTTCGGTATTCAGCTCATTCTCCTTGACACGGCGCTCCTGCTCGATTGACGCATTGCGGCGCTCATAGAGGGCGTCATCCGCCTGCCGGAGGATCTCCTCACGGGTGGACGCTTCGAGCGCCCGGGCGGTCTCCGGGGCAGCGGCAATTTGCAGGACAGAGAAGCCCGTTACGGCGATGCCAAGGCCTTTCAGCTCGGCATCATTCTGCAAGCCGGAGAGCACCTTCTCGGCGAGCGCACGGCTGGACTGGACGGCTTCGGTCATCTCCATCTCACCGACAACGCCCTTGACAAGCACGCCGGCGATGTTGACGATCCTCTTGGAGAGCGCCCGCATCGGCTCGTTGATATACTGCCGTGTGCGGAGGTTGACGGTGAAGTCGATGGCGGAGGCGGTCAGCTTATAGTCGGTGATGCGGTAGGTGAGCTGTCCCTGTACGGAAACTTTCTGGAAGTCGTGTGTCTGCTCCTCGAAGATGAAGTCGGCGTCAGTATTGGATACCGGTACGGCGCAGGCGGAGTTGAACTGCTCCATGCAGAGGAACGAAAGACCCTGCCCCTCGGCAACGAGCTTGCCCTTGCGGTAACGGAGGATGTACTGGTTGGGTAAGAATTTCACAAACATATAAATGCTCCTCTCTCATATGGATTTTCGGATACTGTTATTTACGATAGACGTTTAACGCCCGCCCCCTCCGCCGCCATTCGGCGGCACCTCCCCCACTTCGTGGGGGAGGGAGATAATTAAGGGGGCTGCGCCCCCTTAACCCGCTTTATAATAGACAGGCAGAAATCTGAGGGCGATATTACGCTTTTTTGCGGAATAGCTTTGCTGGGCGATGACCTGCGCCTGAGGTGTATTCCTCGGTCTCCTCGACATATTCCGCAGCCTTCCGGCGGAAATTGGCGGGAAGGACGGAGATGTTCAGGATGGTCTCCTGCACGCGCTGCAACTGCGTGAGCGTGAAGGTCTCGGGGAGGAAGTCGAAGATGGCTTCAAACTTTCCCGCTTCCCTTCTGAGTGCAGAGAGGGCGGCGGCGATGATGGCGGCGTGGTCGAATGCCAGTGAGCCGCTTTCCCGGATGGCAAAGCCTGCGGCGCCGTGGCGTGTGGACTGCTCCTCCAGAACGGCATCGAGCGTGGTGTCGCCGTGGGTCAGCGTCAGGTGATACAGCCCCGCCTCGTCCTGCTCAAAGCGGACATCGAACCACTGCGCTTCGGCGGCATCGTCACCGCCCTGCACCGTGCCTTCGGTGATGATCGAGGCAAACGCCGCTGAGATGATCCATCCTCTCGGGTCACGCTCCGGCTCGGTGAACATGCCGATGAGCTTGATGGCGGCGGGGGTGACGTTCGTCTCCTCCCGGATCTCCCGGAGGGCGCAGCTTTCGATGGTCTCGCCCTTTTGCAGGAAGCCGCCCGGCAGCGCCCAGCAGTCCTTGAACGGATGCCCGCCCCGGCGGATCAGCAGGAGCGACAGACGGCTCTCCGGCTCCTTGCGGTAGCTCTCCTCGGCGGTGCGGCGGATCATGAAAGCCGCCACATCCGCCGTGACGGAGGGGCGCTCGTAGTCGTCCAGGCGGTAGGTCTGTAGAAATTCGTGTTCGTTCTGCATGTGGATCACGTCCTTCTTTGTTATTTCTATTTTGATTATATCATAAAAGTAATATCTTGTCAAGGGGTTTTGAAAAAAAAATTTCCCCCTCTCAATCAAGAGAGGGGGAGAGGAGGAAATGAACCTTGCTTTCGGTTATTCATACAGATCCCTGCGTGTCACGGGGTCGGTGCTGGTGTCTTCGTAGTAGATGCTGCTGCCGTTCACGATGTTGATGGTCTCGTGGTCGCTGAGTACGTAGGCATAGCCGTCTACGCCACTGCCCCAGTTATAGTCGGGAACATACAGCTCCCGGATCCATCTGGCAGCCAGCTCCGGCGTCTGGTTATGCGCACAAAGGTACTCCGCATCTTCCAGTGTAAGATGGGGCGCATCGGGCGACATCGCACCCATGATCTCCAGTCTGCGCCGGATATAGGAAATGCACCAGAGGCTGCTTTCTTCCTGTTCCAATGCCCGGAGCTGTGCCTTCTGGTCGTTGGTGAGGACAGAATCGCTCTTTTGCATCTCCAGTCTCTGCCAGTTCAGCAGAGAGCCGAGCTGATCGCCGGCTGCCGTCAGGATACGGTGCTCCTGTGGGTTCAGGCTGTCACTTTCGCCCGGCGCCTGATAGAAAATGCACATGCCGTTATCATAATACGTGACGATCGACGCGGTTCTGGCATCGTCTACATAAAATCTGCGCCAGGACACTGCACCCTGACCGGAGTTTTCATCTTCCTCATAGCGTTCCCAGATGCATTCTGCGGCATCCTGTGCTTTGGCGCTTTCCCGGCAGATCTGCTCGGCTTCGGCAAGGGTGATGCGCCCCTCCGTCTGTCTCGTTGACTCTCTCGGTCCGGAGTAGGTCGATGTCACATCGTCAATGCCCTTTTCCTCCACAAACTGCTTGATCGCAGGCAGACAGGCATCTTCATAGTTGCACGGATACACCACCAGCACCCGATCATCCAGATCCTTAAGTTCTAATCCCGTTTTCGCTTCAAAGTATTCCTTTGCCGTCCTGTAGACCTCGATATGCTCATGCTCTGCGGCGAACTGCATTAGCAGCTCATAGGCACGATCCATCCTGGCGGCATGGTCGTCTGCTGCTTCCGTCGGGTCAGAATCTTTGGCGGGCTTCGTGGATACTGCGGGTGTTGTGGACTTTGCGGCATTCCCGCTTGCATCCGTTACCGCCTGTGTGACCGGCTCGGACGCATCAGTCGTATGTTCCACGATGGCAAGCGCTTCGGAGGGCTTCCGCGGCTTCTCCTTCGCATCGGAAGCAGCCGCTTCCGCCATGCTCTCCACATACACAGGTGCCGCCACAGTATCCGGCTCCGAGCCGACAGTCGCCGTGCTCTGCTCCTCGGCAACCGGCAGCGGCTCCATGCTGTGCATGTGCTGCATGAGCGAGATGCCGCCCACGCTCCCGCCGACCACCAGAACGACTGCGGCGGCCGCGGCTGCATAGCGCCATGCCGGGGCGTGCTTCACGGTGATGACCTCGCCCTGTACCGTATCCGCTTCCGGAAGATCCTTCACGGAGCGGCGGCATTTCTCATAGATCCGCTCCCCTGCCGCTGCATCCGGAAGCTGCCAGTTCTTTGCGATCTCCTCTGCATCAGCCTGACGCAGATAACGTATCATATCACGCTTTTTCATGATGCTCCCTCCTTATTCATATTCAGAAAGCGCCGCACGGAGCCGTTTCATCGCCCTTGCACAGCGGCTGCGGACGGTGATGGGGTTCATCCCGAGGCTCTTGGCAATCTGTGCGGCATTCATGTCGTAGTAATACTTATAGATGATGATGCTTGCGTCCGGTTCGCCGAGCGCTTTGACTGCCGAGAGCACCTCCCGGGACAGCTCCGCCTGCTCGGCGGCAGCGGCGACATCCTCCCGGGAGGGGATGTCCGGCGCCGTTTCGCTGTCGAGCGAGAGCTCCGCACTGCGCCGGGACAGCGCTCTGCCACGGTCGATGGCACGCCTGCGGGCGGTGGTGCCGATGTAGGCTTTCAGCGAGCCGGAACGGGCGGGATCGTAATGCAGCATCACATCGCTCAGGACATCGGCAGTGCATTCCTCGATCTCCTCCTTGCCGCAGGCGCTCCGCAGCGTCCGGAAAACGACCGCATAGGCATATGCCCAGTAAGTCTCGAACAGCGCACGGCATCCCGCCTCCGGCGCATCTGTCAGTAATCGGCGTATCTCATCCTCCTGCATGTTGACCCCTCCTTTCAGCAGATCTGCTTCTGTCTATACATACGGGGGAAGGTGGCGAAGTGTTGCATGGTAATAGAAAAAGCCGGCGCTTTTTTGAAAAGCACCGGCTTTTGAATAGCTTAACTTAATCCACGGTCTCCAGACCCTCTGCCTCAAACGCCTGCTTGAGGTCGTGGATGAGGTCGTTCTTGTCCTCGATGCCGATCGCCACACGGTAGAAGCCGTTGTGGAACTCCTCCGGATAGAGGTACATGCGCTCGTCATCCTCGCCGAGGAACACGATCAGGCTTGCCGCATTGCCGAGGGAAACGGCGGATGTGAACACATTCAGATGCGTTACGACACGGTTATAGAGGTCGTGCTCACCCTTCAGACCGAAGCTCAACACGCCGCCGAAGCCGTTCTTCATCTGCTTCCTGGCAAGCTCATGCCCCTTGTGGTTCTTCAGACCGGGATATGCCACGAAGCTGACACAGGGCTGACGTTCGAGCCACTCTGCCACGGCAAGGGCATTGTCGTTGTGTACCTGCATCCGGAGCGGGAAGGTCGAGCAGCCACGCTGGATGAGCCATGCCGCAAACGGGCTGATGCAGCCGCCGATATTGACCTGTGCCTGGTAGCGGACTTTTTCGAGGAAGTCGTGGGATGCGATGATGGCACCGCCCATCGTGTCGCCGTGACCGTTGATGTACTTGGTCAGGCTCTCGACCACGTAATCTACGCCGTATTCGAGCGGGCGGGTGTTGTAGGGCGAGGAGAAGGTATTGTCCACGGAGACCTCGATGCCGCACTCATGCGCCAGCTGCACGATCGCCTCGATATCGCAGATGCAGAGGGTCGGGTTGCCGGGGGTCTCGAAATGGATCAGGCGGGTGTTCGGGCGGATCGCCTTGCGGATGTTCTCCACATCGGTGCAGTCCACGATGGTGGTCTCGATGCCCCACTTCTCCGTCCACAGCTCATTGAAGATGCGGTAGGTCGCCACATAGGTAACGGTCGAGAAGATCACATGGTCGCCCTTTTTCAGCTTGGTGAAGAACAGTGCGGAGAGCGCTGCCACGCCGCTTGCCAGTACCACGCAGTCCTCGCCGCCGTGAAGGTTGGCGATCTTGCGTTCAAGCATCCCCTGGTTCACGCCGCCGTTGCGGGTGTAGATATTTGCCTCGCTGGCAGACCAGTTCATCTGGGAAGCATCGTAGGGCAGCAGGTAGCTGTTCGCCATGTAGATCGCCGGCTCAATGGCGCCGGTGGCGGTGTCTGCCTCGTTGCCGACATGGATGGCACGGGTCGTAAAGCTCATTTCATCGTAATTTTTGCTCATGGTTTTCTTTCCTTTCCGGACGCTCGCAGGAGCGTTTTTCCAATTACTGTAAATGAGCTTTCTTGCAGTCGGCTCACGCCGACTTAGGAGGGGCTGCTCGCCCCTCCTAAACCTCCCTCGGCAAGGCAGTGACCGCCCTGCACCCGCATCTTTTTCAGGCTAACAATCTATGCTCATTTAAAAACATAAATCCATTATAGCATATTTGAAGGTGAAAAATGTGAACAATCCATGAACTTTGCCGGAAAAGGGGCAGCTTTCTGTGAAGCTGCCCCTTATCTCCTCTGCATTCCCTACGCCTTTGCCCGTTTCCGGAAGCATACCGCTGCGATCAGTCCCGCAGCAAGCGCTGCCGTCATGCCGCCGGAGGCCGCTGTCATGCCGCCGGTGAGGATGCCGATCATGCCGTCCTCCTGCACAGCCTCCCGCACGCCCTGCGCCAGGAGATGCCCGAAGCCCGTCAGCGGCACGGTCGCACCGGCGCCTGCAAAATCTGCCAGCGGCTGATACAATCCGAGCGCCGACAGCACCACGCCGCTCACCACGAATGCTGTCAGGATGCGGGCGGGGGTCAGTTTTGTGTAGTCAATGAGGATCTGTCCGGCGGCACAGATCAGACCGCCGACCAGAAATGCCTTGAACAAGCTCAGAAGCATGGTGTTCTCCTTTCATCACGCTGTGATTTCGACCAGATGGCAGATGCCCGGGATGCTTTCGCCCTGCTGGGAGGACATCGCCGAGAGGAGCGCTCCCGTGGCGGCGAACAGGATCCGGTGCAGACGTCCGTCCCGGAGCTGCGGGAGGAAATAGCTCGTCAGGATGCTTGCCGAGCAGCCGCAGCCGGAGCCGCCCGCATGGGTATCCTGCGTTTTTTCATCGAACATCATCGCGCCGCAGTCCCGGTGGACACCCTGCAAGCGGATGCCCTGCTTCTCGAACAGCTCATACAGCAGCGCCGATCCGATATTCCCGAGGTCGCCCGTCACGATGGCATCGTAGTCCTCCGGACGGGTATGGGTGTCCCGCAGATAGCGGATGATCGTGTCGGCCGCGGCCGGTGCCATCGCTGCGCCCATGTTCGTGGCATCCGTGATGCCGAGGTCAACGATCCGCCCGATGCAGCCTCCCACGAGCCTTGGGGCATTTCCCTCGGCGGACACCACAGCGGCACCCGCTGCCGTGCATGTCCACTGGGAGGTCGGTGTGCGCTGGCCGCCGTAGGATAAGGGAAAGCGGAACTGCCGCTCCGCCGTGGAAAAGTGCGAGGATGTGACGGCTGCGGCAAACCTCGCATAGCCGCCGTCCGTGAGCATCCCGGCAAGCAGCAGCGCCTCTGCCATCGTGGAGCAGGCGCCGTACACGCCCAGAAACGGCACGGCTGTGCTCCTTGCCGCAAAGGTCGATGCCGTACACTGGTTCACAAGGTCGCCGGCAATGATGCAGTCCAGCTCCTCCTGCTGCAAACAGCCGTTTTGCAGTGCATCCTGCAAGGCGAGCTTTTGCAGCCGGGTCTCCGCCTGCTCCCAGGTCTTCTGTCCGAGCATGGGATCCTGTTCGACATGGGTGAAATGCTTCCCCATCGGTCCCTCTGCCTCCTTGCTGCCGACCACTGCGGCAAAGCTGTAGACACAGGGATGATGTGCCAGCCGGATACTGCGGCGGATTCTGTTTGTCATAGGCATACCTCCGGAATGTGGTTTCAGGGGTAGTATGCCCGTCATTCGCAGGGATATACCCCCATGATAGCTAAACTATTATATGCAGAGATTGCCAATAACTGAATTTTTGTATCCATTCTTCGTCTATCAAAAACTTTTCAGATTATTTTCATAAAACGCTCACATTTATCGGCTATAATAGAATTACGCCAAAGGATCCCCAATCTTTGGCGGCATCCCCTATATAATCCCTATATCATGGCAGAACACCCCACCTTCCCCGGTGGGGTGTTCTGTTTTTTCTATTGGTTCTGATGGGCTTTCCAGTAGGGATTCTCGTCCGATGCATCAAAGCCGTCGAGCAGATATTCCTCCGGGATATAGTCATGATACGGGATGTCCATGATATAATTGCAGAAGATCTGCTCGGCGTAGATGATCGTGCCGGCGCCGTCCGTCATGGCGTAGACAAAGCCGGAATAGGCATCTGCATTGACGGCAAGCAGCTCGTAGTCCGTCTCGCCTGTCACGCTGTAATAGCCGATGTAATCCGTCGAGGGATAGGCTTGCAGGCGGGCGCATTCGGCTTCGTAGGCGGCTTCGTCATACTTCACGACCAAATAGCCGAGGTAATTTGCATCCCACGGGTCATAGTAGACCATCTTGTAGTCCTGCACATCCATCTCCGGGGTGATCTTCTCCGGGAAAATGCTCTCGTCCATGCCCCACTTGTCCCGGAATTGCTTATCCGCCTGTTCGCCGGAGCGGTACAGCTCGTACTCGGCGATATTGTCATGCACCTCGATCTTAGCGCTGCCGACCATCGTGAACATCATGAAAAGGGAGAGCAGCAGCGGTCCGAAGGTCGCCAGCAGAATGCCGGCAATGACCGATACGGCGATGAGGATCGTATTCCGGCGGCTGGTCTTTTTCTTGACCTGTGCATAGGATGCCGCCGCCTGCCGGGACAGCTCGGCATCGAACATGTAGTCTGCCACCTGATCGCCGCCGCAGAGCTTCTCCCAGTATGCCTTGCAGTCCCCGCACTCCTGCACATGTGTTTCCACCGCCTGGCGGCTGGCATCGCTGGCAACGCCGTCATGACAGAGCGGCATCAGATCCCGGATGAGCTCGCAGGGCTGGTTTTTGTTCTCATTCATCGCAATCCCTCCTGTATGCGTAGCTTGGCTCGGTGGTAGGTCACTCTTGCCCAGCTCTCAGACTTTCCATAGCGTGCGGCGATCTCCGCAAACGGCAGTTCCTCCAGCACACGCATCCGGAACACGCTCTGATACGGCTCTTCGAGTACTTCCATCTGCGCCCGGATCCTTTCCGCCGTGTCCTGATCCTCCGTATGGCTCTCCACATCGGTCTCCGGGTCGGCATAGGCGGCAAGGCTGTCGGGCGGGAGCGTGCGCTTGCGGCGCTTCATCTCCCGGAAGAGCTCATGCTTGGCGATCTGGCAGACCCATGCGGAAAACCGGCACTCCCCCCGGTAGCTTTTCAGGGAGCGCATCGCCCGGAAGAATGCTTCCTGCGTGACCTCCTCCGCCAGGTGCGCATCCCCGCAGAGCCGGAGCAGGTAGCCATAGACGATCGGGTAATGGGACAGGTACAGTTTCTCAAAATCCTCCACTGCTCCACCTCCTTCTATTACTAAGAGCCCGCAGCGGGCAAAACGTTACAAGTTTTTTTAGATTTTATAGAAAAGCGGGTCAGGCGGTGCTGCGCACCCTTCCTATTTCCTCCCCCTCTGGGGGAGCCCCGCCCGGGCTTCCCCTAAATCAAAAACCGAAAAAATTAAAAACACCCGACTCCCGTCGGATGTTTTCATAAAGAGGAAGGTAAAAATGTACAGCTTAATCCTGAGCTAAACTCATCTGCACTGCAAGCTGTCACTTTTTTGAAAAGCAGCTCTTTAACTGGAACTTGCGTTCCACTGCGCTATAATTAAAGAACTTAACTTTTCTACAGCAAAGATGCAATTCCATTTTTCCGGCAGGATTTCACCCGAACGACCGGAAGCATTTGAGAGGGGAAACCTCCGATGTCCGATCCTGCTGATGGTCTTGTATCTGCTGTTTTCATTATTTTACTCGATTTCGCACCTTATTACAATACATATTTATATTCTAAACTATATTTTTGTATCTTAGATGTGATGATTTTTTGATGATTCCGTGTTTTTAGCTACTTAATTTATGAATATTTTATGAAATCGCGTTTCTTTATTTCGCATTCATATTTCATTCATTTATAACATTGTCTTTACAAGTCTCAGATTTGTACAGACAATCCGCCCCTTCCTGACGGAAGAAGCGGATCTGTGGCGATTATTCTTCTGAATCGTTTACTTTTTTCTCTACCGATGCGGAGGCAGCTTTGCCGTTCACAGTGTATTCATCACCGTACTGCTCGCCGTTGATATACGCCGTGAAGGTATTGCCCTCATGGATGTCCGGTGTGGAGACGAACAGCGTGTTGAAGGCATAGGGCGAGGATTCCCACATGATCTGGTTGCCGTTGAGGTTGATGGATGCCGCAGTTCCGCCATCCTGACCGGGATTATAGCGCACAGCGATGCTGCACTGCGAGGAGCTGCCGTCCGGCTCGGTCACGCCGCAGCCAAGTGCATAGACACTGCCGCCTGTGATCGTGAAGGCGCCGCCGCTGAACAGACTGCTCTTGTTCTCCTTCGGACCGCCGTAGATCCACATGGAGCCGCCCTCGATATGCAATGTCCCCTTGGACTTCATGCCGTTGGTCTGACCGGTGACATGGAGCGTGCCGCCGCTGACGGTGATGTCGTCATTCGCTATCAGACCGGACTTCACGGCATTGACCGTGATATCGCCGTTTTTGATGATGATGTCATCATCGGAAGAGATGCCGTGACCGACATTGCCGTTGACACGCAGTGTGCCGGCGCCCTTGATCTCCAATGTATCATTGGACGTGATGGTGCCGTCATGCGCTCCGCCGCCGTCGTTCAGCTCGTTGTACGTACCTTCGATGAGGGTGATGGTCAGGCGCTTGGCATCCGTACAGAGGATGGCAGGACCGTCCGGATTGCTGATATTGACGCCATTCAGCTTGAGTTTGACCTTTTCGGTCGTGTTGACCTCGACCATGCCGGTGCGGGAGCCGTTCAAGATGTACGTACCACTTCCGGTGATACGGACTGTACCGCCGTCCACCGTGATGCCTTCGCCCTCAAAACTGCCGTCATTGAGATAGATCACGCCGGAAACGGTCTTCTCCTCCGGCGGCACATCGGTCTCCGGGGCAGGATCGGTCATAGCCTGCGTTTCCGTCTGCTTGGCATCGGTCTGTCCTGCCTTGGAGGTAGTCTGCCCCGCCTTGGCGGTCGTGGCGGCTGTGGTCGCCCCGGAAGCAACTGTTGTGACGGCTGTGGTCACAGCGGTGGTAGTTGTCGCCTTGGGGGCGGTCGTTTCCTTGCCCTTGACGCTCACCTTGTCGAGGTCGATGGGCGCATCGTCGTCGCTCTCGTCATCCTCGGCGTCCTCCTCCGTTGCCGCTGCCGCAGCATCCGCCGTGGTCTCGGTGGTAGTTTCCGATGAGATCGTCTCCTGCTTCTTTCCGCAGGCAGCAAAGCCGGTAAACATGGCAACTGCGAGCAGGAAGCAGGCTATTTTTTTTGCAGTATTCATGGGATCATTCCTCCTTCGGGGTGTTTTCTCTATATATGGCAAGGCACCGGACAGCGTTTACCATCCGGTTTGCCTTATGATGCTTTGATCAGATGCTTGAAGCCGCCTTGTGCGGCGGTCGCCGAACCGAACCAGCACAGGCCCTTTGCGAAGCATTGGGCTTGTACGGTCACAAGGATCAAGCCTTATTCTCATAAGCATAAGCTGCCAGCGCAGACTCTGCACTTACTTCTCGTAGATCTGATCGTCGTATTTGAACAGTGTCAGAGTCACGGTCATGTTGCCGTTGAGGGTGCGGATCTCGTCGATCATTTTCTTCTGCTCCACATTGGTCGGAAGCTTGATGGCATAGATGCAATCGAACATGGAGCCGAAATTCGTGGTCTTGACTCTGCGGAGCTTCCAGGAGGTGCAGTACTTGTTGAGGACGGAATCGAACAGACCGTCATAGTTCAGATTCTCCGGGATGGCGATCTTCAAAGTCATGTCGCTGGTCTTGGGGGCTGCATAGTTGAAGAAGCCCAGACCGATCAGCACCGCTGCCATGATGACGAAGAAGATGATCGCATAGGCGATATAGCCCATACCGGCAACAACGCCGATCGCCATCGCCAGGAACACATAACCGATGTCCTTCGGGTCGGCTGCCACGCTGCGGTAGCGGGTCAGTCCGAAGATACCGGCGATCGCAATGCCGCCGATCAGGTTCACGAGCATCAGCAGCACGCAGACGATGGGCGGGAGCATGATGAGCGTCAGTGCATAGCTCTGGGTGTAGCCCTCCTTGCGGTGGGTGAACATGTACACAAGGCTCGTACCAAAGCCGAGAGCCAGCGAAATGAGCAGGCAGGCAATGAAGGTGCCCGTTGTCACCTCTGCCGAACTTCCGTAAACGGAATCCGAATTGGTCAGGATGGATGCAAACAGATTACTCATAATACAACTTCCTTTCTATTGAACGGCGCCGAACCGGTGCTCTGACCGGTGCGCAGGCGGTTTTCATACATCGCTTTATCTCTCTGCACGACCGTCATGGAAGAACGACACCGTGCTTGTGAAAAAATCCGGGATTATTGGTCTTCTGGATGATCGGGCGCTGGGCTTTGTCTTCTGCCGGCGCCGTTCTTTCCCGAAAATGCCCGTTGAGGTAGAGCTCGTTGCGGACATGGCGTGTGTAAGCTGTTCCGTACTTGGAAAAACTGACCTTGTAGATCTGGAGCTCCGAGAGCTTCTGGGAGAGCCAGAGCGGCATGGCGCCGGCGATCTTGACCTCCATCAGTCTCTGGTTCGGGGCAATGATCTGTGCGCCGTAGCTCGGGAGTGCCAGCGAAAGATCATAGCGGCGTTCGGTGATCTCCCGGTCGAATGTCAGGCGGAAGTCCGGGTCATCCTTGCCGAAGAAGGCGGAACGCTGGTAGCTGATGTACTGCTTCGGCACGATCGGATAGGTGTCGAGGAAGACATCCAGCTCCGAGAAGATCTGCTTCTGGAGGTACTTGCTCAGATCCACCGGCTTCTTGTGCTGCATCAGGTAGGCATCCGACTCTTCGAGGGTCATGGTCACACGGCGCTTGGTCACGATACCGCCGACCTTCTTCTTGATCTCGAGGAACACCTTGTCGCTCGGACCTGCCGGGGAAGCATAGCTGCGCAGCCGGATCTTCTCCTTGTAGTAGGGCTTTTCGAGCGAGGTACGGATCAGGTAGTCATCGGGGGTATCGTAGTAGAGATTATAGATGCCGTAATCCTTGCCGCCGATGCAGAATTTATCCGGATCCATATACTTGTGGATCTCACCAAGGAGTGCCTCGTACTGATCCATGTTCAGCATGAACTTGATCTCTTTTCTCATGAATGTACTGATAGCCATATCTGCGATACCAGGGGACTGTTCCCCCGTATCCTCCGCTCCTTTCAAATTGAACTCCGGTCATCACTCCGGGTGGGCTTTTCTTCTCTCGTCTGATTACAGTTTTATTATAAAGCGATGCGCTTAAATGAATCTTAAAGCTTTCAACTTTTTTAAGTTTTTTTGATATTTTTACTATCAGTACAGTTTTGGCTATATACAGCCATTTTTACACGCATTTTAAAATGTGATAGTCAGGTTTCACTTAGTTTTCACTGTTTTTTCTTAAAGCTTTGCTTAAAAATCCGGGGTGAGCGCCCGTTTGCTGCGCTCCGGGCGCTCTGGGGGCGGGGCTGGCGCCCTGCGGTCCCTTTTTATTTGGCAGTTTAGAAAGCGCTGAACAAACCGGTAATACGGCACTTCGGGGATAGTGAAAGGGCTTTGTGGGGCTTCGCCACACGCCCCTGTATTGAGACCTGCACTTCCTTAAAGAGCGGGTTAAGCTTGCTCCCCCCGTTGTGGGGAAATGTGCCAGAGGGGGCGCCGCCTGTCAGGAGGCTGAGGAGGCGGTTTCTACTGAACCCTTCTTTTATCTGTAATGATCGTCGGATCTAAAGAACATCCTGCGCAGAGCTCCTGTTTCTGAAAATCTTTGCCCCTGCCCCGCTTCGGCAGTATCCGACATGCGGGATGTGCTACAATAGAGAGTGATAGAGCCATCTATCCCAATCATATACAAAGGAAGGAAATCAACATGCAGATCCATTACAACACCGAGACCGCCCGGCTCACCGTGCAGCTTGACGGCGAGATCGACCACCATTCGAGCAATGCCCTGCGGGCGGAGGTAGATGCCGCCATCTATGCGCATCTGCCGCAGGAGCTCGTCCTCGACTTCCGGAACGTCAGCTTCATGGACAGCTCCGGCATCGGGCTCATCATGGGACGCTACAAGATCATGCAGCCACTCGGCGGGCAGATCGTTCTGCTCGATCCGGCTCCGCATATCAGCCGGGTGCTGCGGCTTGCCGGGATGGAGCGCCTTGCTGCCATCCGCAATGAGCCGGTAAAGGAGGCGGTGAAATGAAGATCCTCAACGAATTCCGGTGCAGCTTCCCTGCCGATTCTGCAAATGAAGCACTGGCAAGGGCAGCTGTTTCGGCATTTCTCATCCCTGCCGATCCCACGGCACAGGAGCTCGCCGACCTGCGGACGGTCATCTCCGAGGCGGTGACAAATGCCATTGTCCACGGCTACCGGGAGACACCCGGCGAAGTCGGCATCGTCCTGCGGATGCTGCCGGAGCGGACGATCTACATCCGTGTCACCGACAAGGGCTGCGGCATCTCGGACATCCCGAAGGCGATGGAGCCGCTCTATACCTCTGCGCCGGAGGAAGACCGGGCGGGGCTGGGCTTTGCCATCATGCAGACCTTCACGGACACGCTCCATGTCCGCAGTGCGCCGGGAAAGGGCACCGTCCTGACGATGCGCCGCCGTCTGGGGAACGATCATGCGGAAGAAGCCTGACATCCGGGCGGAGGAGCATCTCGGGCTGGTACATATGTGTGCGGGGCGCTTCTCGAACCGTGGCATCCCCTACGAGGATCTGTACTCCGCCGGCTGCGAAGGGCTCGTGAAGGCGGCAAATGCCTTTGACACGGAGCGGGGCGTGCAGTTCTCGACCTATGCCGTGCCGGTCATCCTCGGCGAGATCAAGCGCTTGTTCCGGGAGAGCGGCACGGTGCATGTCTCCCGAAGTCTGCGGGAGCTTTCGCTCAAAGTGCAGCAGCTCACGGAGCGTGCGGTCAAGGAGACCGGAAAGGAGCCGCCGCTGTCCGTCCTGGCGGAGCAGACCGGTGCCACGCCCGAGGAGATCACCACTGCCCTGTGCGCCTGTAGCCCCGTGCTGTCGCTGACGGCACCGGACGAGGACGAAGGGCAGATGGATATTGCCGTGGAAGCCCCGGACGAGAAGATCTCGGACAGTCTTGCCCTCCGGCAGGTCATGGCAAAGCTCGACCCTGCCGACCGCAGGCTGTTGGAGCTGCGGTATTACCAGGAGCTGACGCAGGTAAAGACCGCCGAAGTCCTCGGCATGACGCAGGTACAGGTCTCCCGCCGCGAAAAGAAGCTGCTGCTGTATCTCCGGCAGGAGTTGTTGCAGTAGAGCGGGGGGGCGTCGGGCTGACGCCCGATCAGGAGGGGCTTCTCGCCCCTCCTAAACCTCCCTCGGCAGGAGGCTGAGCCTCCTGCACCTGCATCTTTTTTCTTTTTCCTCTTGACAAGGTACCCTCACCGCGGTATAATTAGTTATACAAATCATACTTAACCAACTTATCCCACAGGAGGTATCTTATATGAAAGCATCGGATAACTACTATGCATGGACGGCGACGGTCGGCGAAAAGGGGCAGATCGTCATCCCGAAGCAAGCCCGTGAGCTGTTCGGCATCAAGCCGGGGGACACGCTGCTGCTCCTTGGTGATCTCCAGAAGGGGCTCGCCATCCCGCCGAAGGGTGCCTTCCAGCAGTTCTACGACGTCGCATTCTCCGAGATTGCCAAGGACGGTGAAGAGAAATGAAGCGCATCGCCTGCTTCTGCATCCCGGCACACGGCCACACCAACCCTATGACCCAGGTGGTCAGAGAGCTCGTGAAGCGGGGCAACGAGGTGCGGTTCTATTCGTTTGAGGAATTTGGTGAGAAGATACGGGCGACCGGTGCGGCATTTATCCCGCTCGACAGCTATCTGCCGGCGCTCACGGCGCAGGAGGAGTCTGCCCTGAAACGGGTCTCCCTCACCGAAATGACCTTGCAGGACATCCGCATCACGGAGTGCCTGAATGACTTCCTTGCGGCGGAGTTTGCCGATTTTCAGCCGGATGTGGTCTACAGCGATTCCGTCTGCTTCTGGGGCAAGCTGAATGCATGGAAATTCGGGGTGCCGCTGGTCGTTTCCACGAGCACGTTCGCCTTCAACCAGCTTTCCTCGCAGTATATGAAGCACTCCCCTGCCGAGATGGCGGACATGATCTTTGGTTTGCCGAGGATCTCGGCGGCGCTCAAAAAGCTCCAGCCGCTCGGCTATCATGTCAAAGGTGCTCTCTCGCTCATCCAGAGCGACAACCAGACGGACTCCATCGTCTATACATCCAAGGAATTCCAGCCCTATGCAGCAAGCTATTCCGACCACTATCTCTTTGTCGGACCGTCCCTCCCGGCGGATGCTATGCCGATGAAGGAGAAAAATCGCCCGCTCGTCTATATTTCGCTCGGCACGGTCATCAACGACCGGCCGGATTTCTACAAGAACTGCATCGAAGCACTGCGGGAGGTCAATGCCGATGTCATTATTTCCTGCGGCAATACGGTCGATATTGCCGCCCTCGGCACGCTGCCGGAGCATGTGCAGGTATTCCCCCGTGTTGACCAGCTCGATGTGCTGGCGAGGGCGGATGTCTTCCTCTCGCACTGTGGCATGAACAGCGTCTCCGAGAGCCTGTACATGGCAACGCCGCTCGTGCTCTACCCGCAGACGGGCGAGCAGGCAGCCGTTGCAAGGCGCGTGCGGGAGATCGGCGCAGGCTTGCTGCTGAAAGACGATTCCCCCGACGGCATCCGCACCGCCGTGAAGCAGGTGCTCACCAAGAAAGCCTATGCGCAGGCGGCAGAGACATGCAGCAAGGGATTCCGTGCATGTCCCGGCATCCCCGGCGCTGCGGCATTCATCGAACAGGCGCCGCACAAGTCCGATGCCCCCGATCCGCTCGCCGTCCTCAACAAGAAGAACGGCAAGGCGATCTTGCTGTACTGGCTGATCGGCATCGTCATCGGTGTGCTGGTCGGCGTATTTGTCGGTACGAAGTTCATCTGGATCGTCGGCATGGTGTTCGGTATCCTCCTGACGCCGTTCGGTAAGATCGTGGGGGAAATGAATTATCAGCGGATGTTCGGGATCGACTGATCCTGCTCCTTGCTGTTCTTCCTATGTTTTGCCCAGAAAATGCCATCCCCGATCAGTAAGACGACCACGGTCGGAACAAATATCATCAGTAACAACTGCCCCAACATCCCGTTCAGGTCGCCGCCCGGTGTCAGGATGTCATACATGGCAATGCCCACGACCGGCAGGGCGCATACGATCACAACGCCGCCAAACAGCAGATAAGGCGAAACAGTATGATGAAGCTTATTCAGAATGATGCGCACCAGTCCGAACAGTCCAAAAACGATCCCGACAAAAATGCCGATCATCAGCAGCAGTGTATCCATGTTTCCGCCTCCTGTATCTTGTGTGGTCATGCTTTCTTGCATGTGATGCCTAAAGCCGCCTTGTGCAGCGGACACTGAACCGCATCAGCACAAGCCCTTTGCGAAGCATCGGGCTTGTACGAACACCAGAATCAAGCCCTGTGTATCCTGCCAGCGGGGGCTCCCCGCTATTCCAGCACGCACCTAAACGCTGTCGGGAGCGAATACGTCTCCGCAAGCTCCGCCGCATCTGCCCAGACAAAGCCCTCCGGCATGGCGGCGCAGCGCAGGAACACGCCCGTCATCTCCCATGTGATATGCGTGAAGATATGCCGGCGCTCCACGGTCTTTTCGAGCGCCTGCGGTCGGGTATGCCACTCGCTGCATCGGGCGATGGCTTCCTCCGGGGTCAGGATGCCCTCCACATTCGGCAGCTCCCAGAGCGATGCCAGAAGCCCCTTCGATGGGCGTTTCCGGATGGCGATCTTGCCCTCACATTCCATGACAAATACCGTTCGCTGCTCCGTGCGGCGGGCGGTTTTTTTCTCCCGCACCGGGAGCAGGCGCTCGCTATGGGCGGCATTCGCCATGCACAGATCTTGCAGCGGACAGGCTGCACAGTCCAGGGCGCCGTTCGGAACGCAGACCGTTGCACCGATCTCCATGAGCGCCTGTGTCAGCATGGCGCAGTCCGCCAGCGGATAGACTTCCGCAAGCTGCGCCGTCATTTCCGCCTTGACCTTCGGGTCAAGGACGTTCCGGAAGTCCTCCTGCAATCTTGCCAGCACCCGCAGGACATTGCCGTCCACCGCGGGTGTAGGCAGTCCGAAGCAGAGCGAACATACCGCACCGGCGGTGTAGTCCCCGATGCCGGGGAGCGCCCGGATCTCCGCATAATTTTGCGGAAAAGTACCGCCGTACTGCTCCGTGACGATGCGTGCCGCCTTCTGCATGTTGCGCACCCGGTTGTAATAGCCGAGCCCCTCCCAGAGCTTGAGCAAGCGCTCCTCCGGGCATTCTGCCAGCGCCTGCACATCCGGCAGGGCTTCCAGGAACCTCGCATAATAGCCCTTGACAGCCTCCACACGGGTCTGCTGGAGCATGATCTCCGAGACCCACACCCGGTAGGGATCCGCCGTCTCCCGCCACGGGAGCGCTCTGTGATGCGCCGGGTACCATTCGAGCAAGGGCGAGAGCATCTGCGCCGGGAGCGCAGTCTTTTCGGCGGCAAGGCGGCGCATCCGCTCAATGATCTTGTCATAGACCGGGAGCATGTGCGGCTCGGTGCAGCAGCCTGCGATCTCGTTGGTCGCAAGCCAGCGGACGCTGCGGTTCTCGTCCGGTTTATCCTTGACCGGCTGATCCACGGGAGCGATCAGACCATAGGTGATGTTGTAATGCATATGCTCTGCCACGGGTTTTCCGTGCTTCTCATGCGCCGGAACGGGCAAAGCATCAATCGACAGGATGCGCCGGGTGAGCGGGTAGATCTTCGTGACCGAGGTCTCCTCCTTCGCCTCCCGGATCGCCACGCCGAGGAGATCGGGATCCCCGTCCGCATGACCGCCCGTCCAGCCGACAGACTGATAGACGAGGTGATATGCCATCAGCGTCTGCTGCATATCGGGCGAGAGGATGAAGCCCGAACAGGTGATATGCCCTGCCTCGCAGTCCCGGTCAAGGATGTGCAGACCATACTGCCCGATCAGTCCGAGCAAGGTCTCACGGTCGGCGGCTTCCTGTGCCGTGGCGGGGATATATCGTTCAATTTCTGCATACAGCTCCGCCGGCATGACCTATTCCTTCCTTCCATATCATAATTGTTGGATGATCTTAGCGTTGATGGGGTGTGGGGTGATGACCCCACGGCGGGTCTGAGTGGGCGCCAGCCCCCGAACTCCCTCCCCCAACGGGGGTGACTCCCCACGGGTGGGGAGATGTCCGCAGGACAGAAGGGACACGCCGCCAGTAAGGCGGGTGCCGCCGAACGACGGCGGAGTGGGCGCTTTTTTCCGAGTCAATATCGACAAATGACTGCCGGAAAAACATATCATATTCAGACATATTCTGCACATACTGTTACTGCGGTCATCTACCGCAGAAAAGAGGTATCTGCATGAGAAAATTACTTTGCATCCTGCTCGGGCTCAGTATGCTGACGGCGCTGCCTGTCCACGCAGGACACGCCATCGGCTACGGGCAGGGCACACAGACCGATGCTGCCAATGTGCCGCTCGGCGCACTCGATTTCGATGCGCAGTACCGGCAGTATGGTGCCTACGCCACCACGCCGGACAAACGCCGCATCATCCTGACCTTCGACCAGGGCTATGAAAACGGCTACACGGACGACATCCTTGACACACTCGCGGAAAAGCATGCCACCGCCATCTTCTTCCTGACCGGCGATTATGCGAAGAAGGAGCCTGAACTCGTGCGCCGCATGATCGACGAGGGGCATATGCTCGGCAACCACGGCATGACGCATGCCTCGCTGCCGTGTCTCAGCCATGACGAGGCAGTAGAGGAAGTCTCATCCCTGCATGAGTATGTGATCGAGAAATACAGCTACAAGATGCAGTATTTCCGGTGTCCGTGCGGGGAATATTCCGAGGAGGCGTTACAGACCTTGCAGGAGCTCGGCTACCGGACAGTCTTCTGGAGCGGTGCGCATGTGGACTGGCTCACGGATGACCAGCCCGATCCGGATGCCGCCCTCGAAAAGCTCGTCGGGCAGGCGCACGGGGGCGAGATCTTGCTGCTCCACTCAGTATCCTCCACCAATGCACAGATCCTCGGGGATCTCATCGACGCACTGCGGGACAAAGGGTATACGGTATGACCCCTCTTTCAGAAGATAACAGCACCTGTTCCGGGAACGGAACAGGTGCTTGCTTCATTCTGCTGTTTTCGGCTCAGGGAAGTGCTCCACAGCGCTTACAAGTATCTGTGTCGTGCCGTCAATGCCGAGCTGTCCGCTGTTCAGGCAGAGGGCATAGTTACCCTTATCATGCCAGTTGCCGCCGGTGTTGATGTTGTAGAACTTCTCACGTCTGCTGTCGATCCGGGACAGCATCGTGTCGATCTCCTTGGCAGAGATGCCGTAGTTCTCCTGTGCATAGCGCAGACGGAACTCACGCCTTGCGTAGATGAAGGCGCTGAACTTGAACGGGTTGTCCCGCAGGATCCAGTTGGCACAGCGGCCCACGATCACGCAGCTCCCCTGTTCAGCAAGCTCCTTGATGATCTGGGTCTCGGTGATATACAGTTTATCGGAAACGGGGATGTTGTCCTCCATCGTGCGTGACGGGTTGGAATTCATCAGCAGCGCATAGAGGAAGCTCTTGGGCGAGGACTCCTCGGCGCCTTCCAGCTTGGAGATCGGCTCTCCGAGACGTTCGGAGGCAAGCTCAAGGATCTCGTGGTTATAAAAGGGAATGCCCAGCTGCTCGGCGACCATCTTGCCGATGACGCTGCCGCCGCTGCCGTATTCTCGCTCGATCGTAATAATGGGATGTTTCATTGCGCTCTGTCCTCCTGATAAAGAATCAACACTGCACCGGTCAGATGCGATCCGATGCAGAAATATCTATTGTCTATTATAACATAGAATCCACATAAAATCACCCTGTTTTTTGAAAAAAATAACCGCAGACGTGAATTTCTGCATTTTGGACAAATTGAGAGGTCGATTTTTATGCAATTTGAAGTATACACAAAGGCGCTCCGGACTGCTGCAAAATGCCCATAGCGCAGCCATATTCTCCCGAAAAACTGGTGAAAACTCCGATTTTTCGGACAGTTCATAAATTAGCCATATTCTCAGGGCACAGCAGTGTTATAATTGAATGGAGATCCTATAAATAATGTAATAAAAGGGCATCCGGGACATGCGCCCGCTGCGCCCTTTGATGCAGCAGGAACGATAAAGCACTCTTGACCAAACCAGAGCAGGAGGAAGAAATATGAGCAGAAAAACCATGCTTGCCCGCATCGCAGCAGCGGTATGTACGGCTGCACTCGGCTGCACGATGCTGACCGGGTGCGACATTGCGGAAACGGTACTCGGCCCCTCGTATGCCGATCAGAGCGATGCAGCAACAGAAACATCCGAAACGGACAGCGCCGTGGATGCCGTGCCGGATACCGAACCGACAACGGAGCCGGAGACCGAAGCACCCACTGTCCATGTCAGCCCGGTCGAGACTGTCACCACATCACTCGGTGCGCAGCTGGAGACAGACGCCTATCTGAACAAGGACAGCTCCAACGGCGATGACAAGGTCTGCAAGGTATCGCTGAGCAATTTCATCCAGGCGGGCGACAAGATCGATTCGTTCGTCTTCGTGTTCTATGCAGACGGCAACATCGGCACCTACCAGGGCGGCTGCGGCATCTCCGTGACCGATGGCTGTCCCTCCTCTTCGGACGGCTGGTACGAATCCCCGAACTTTGAAGCATCGACACAGGGCGGCTTTGCGGAGATACGCTGGAACGTGCCGGGGGACATCAAGCCTTACATCGACCCGGACGGCGAGGTACAGATCGGCTACTGGTGGGGCGATGTCTCCACGGTCCATCTGAGCGAGATCATCTGCAACTACACCCGCTCCGCAGAGCTCCCGGTGGACAATACCACGGAGATCCCCGTCGGACAGGATCTATATTATGCAGATGACGAAGCCAAATATGCCAAAGTGCCTGTCGGACGGCTGTTTGATGAGGACGGCATCCCGCAGGCTGTGACCTATCACCTCAGCAGCTCCGGCGGCATCATCAAAAAATTCGTCGGCGGCTTCACCGCAGAGGGCGGCGGCGAGCCGTACACGAGCGATAACATCGCCATCCTGACGGATGCGTCGGATCTGTCACTGACGTGGATCCTGCCGGAGAACGCCAGACATACCGGCATCACCGACCTCGGCATCGGCTGCTGGTGGAGCGAACAGAACAGCCTCACCCTTGACTCCATCACCGTGAAATACAGCACCGGCAACACGCCGGGGGCTGCACCCGCTCCGGCTGAGAGCAGCGAAAGTACAAGCAAGGAGGACACCCCCGTGATCAGCAGCAACAGTACACAGGCAGCACAGATCGCCGCAGACATCCGTGTCGGCTGGAACCTCGGCAACACGCTTGACTGCTACGATGACAAGGACGCAGTGAAGCCGGAGACGCTTGAGACCTACTGGGGCAATGTCAAGACGACCAAGGCGACCATCGACGCTGTCAGGGCGAAGGGGTTCAATGCTGTCCGGATCCCTGTGACCTGGGGCAATCACATGGATGCCTCCGGCACCATCGACAGTGCCTGGATGGATCGTGTGCAGGAGGTCGTGGATTACGCCGCTGCCAATGATATGTATATCATCCTGAACACACATCATGAGGATGCGCTCTGGATGCATCCCTCCTCCGCCGAGGAGAGCGTGGTCACGGAGCGGTTCGTCCGTGCCTGGGAGCAGATCGCCGACCGCTTCAAGGACTATGACAGCAAGCTCCTCTTCGAGGGCTTGAACGAGCCCCGGATCCACGGTACCTCCTCCGAATGGATGGGCGGTACCAGCGAGGAGCGGAAGGTCATCAACCATATGCAGGAGCGCTTCGTCAGCACCGTGAGAGCGTCCGGCGGCAACAATGCCCAGCGCACGCTCATTGTCACGACACACGCCGCTTCCATCACGGATGCAGCCATCAGCGGACTGGAGCTGCCGGATGATGACAATATCATCGTCTCCATCCACAACTATGCGCCGTGGAAGCTGACGACCAAGGAATACCCGGAAGTCCGCAGCTTCGACCAGGCTGGCAAGGACGAGCTGAACGGCGAGTTTGACAAGCTCAAGAGATTGTTCATCGACAAGGGCGTTCCGGTCATCATCACCGAATTTGGCGCCGAGGACAAGGGCAATACGCCTGTCCGGGCAGCCTATTATGCGTATTACATCAAGGCAGCAGCCGAGCGTGGCATCCCGTGCTTCATCTGGGACAACGGTGCCAAGTCGAGCTATGGTCTGCTGAACCGTGGCAGCAGCAGCTGGTTCTATCCCGAGATCGCTGATGCTGTGATGAATGCGGTATCCTGAGGAGCAGCCAATGAGTAAAAAAGAAGATTCCGTCCTGGAGACCGCCCGCAAGCTCGAAGCCGAGCAGCAGCGGATCCGGGAGGAACAGGAGGCGCTCGCCCGTGAAAAGGAAGCGGAGGAGCGCCGAGCCTATGAGGAACAGCTCCGGAAGGAACGGCTCGAACTGATCCGCCTGAAACAGGGCGTGATCGAGGAGAGCGAGACCATCCACGAGGAGCATGAAGAGGAGAAGCACTACACGCTTGGTCAGAAGATCGGCAATTTCTTCTACCACAACAAGTGGTGGATGGGCATTGCGGGCTTCATGGCGGCAGTGACGGGCTTTCTGGTATGGCAAGCGGTCACGACGGTACATCCGGACATGATCGTGCTGCTGCTCGTGCATGACGATCTGCTGAACTACACCTGCAACGAGCAGATCTCCGAGGTGTTCGAGCAGTATATCGAGGATGAGAACGGCGACGGCAAGGTCGTGGTGGATGTATACTACATCCCCGCATCCGCCGAGACTGCCGAGCAGAGCGGCTATACCGGCGACCAGACCAAGCTCTTTGCGGAGTTCCAGATCTCCGAGGCGTGCATCGTCATTTCGGATGAGGGCGCAGACACGTACATCGTGCCGGATCACACGCTCTATAACTTAGAGGACGATTTCGGGCAGTATGAGGAGACCGAGGCGATGCGGTTCTATCTGAGCGATACGGACTTTGCCAAGGACATCGGCTGGGACGAAGCACCGCTCGACAAGGACATCTACATCGGCATCCGCAGCGTCCGCAAGACGATGGATTCCATAGAGAAGATGCAGAAGACCTTTGACATCAGCTACCCGGCGCTGGGAAAGTTTATTGAGCAATACGGTCATATCGAAGAAGCAACAGAAAACGCACCTGCTGAATGATGGCAGGTGCGTTTTCTTGGTTTATGGGCAATTTTCTGACTCACAACGCATGAGGCGAGCTTTCGGCAGAACATGCTTCAGCGTGCGTCTGCCAGCGGGGGCTCCCCGCTTGACATCAGCTACCCGGCGCTGGGGAAGTTCATCGAACAATATGGGCATATCGAAGAAGCAACAGAAAATGCACCTGCTGAGTGAACAGCGGGTGCGTTTTGCTTTTAGCTTGTTAATAATCAGGCGGAAAAGCTGTTTCGTGCCGCCTTAGGCGGCAGGATAGGCATACTCAGCGGACAGGTAGG
>JAIKWY010000139.1 GCA_024684395.1 Oscillospiraceae bacterium | reverse complement strand
GCCAAAGGCGAGATCAACACGGCGCAGAACCGGAAGCGGCTCAACATCGCCATGCTCTCGCTGCTCGGCGCATCGCTCTGGTTCAACCTGATGGGCTTTGCGGAGCTCCCGCTCTTCGACAACGGCTTCTCGGGCGTGTTCGGAGATGTCACCTACACGATGGCGACCCGCTCCCTCACGGAACCTGCGCTCTATGCACTGGCGCTCTGGTTCTTCAAGACCTATCTGCAAACCGTACCGGAACAAGCACAAACAAAGGAGGAAACAGCATGAAAAAGTTAGTATCTGTCATCACCGGCATTTCTTTGCTGCTTGCGGGCGTTTCAGCGCTCCCCGCATCCGCAGCGCTCAGTGAAAGCACGCTGAAAAGCAAGCTGCAAGCATCGAGCCGCTATAAAATGGACGGCTGGGTCTACCGCGATTTCGACGGCAACGGCACGAAGGAGGGCTTTGCGGCATGTGTCGGATATGATGAACCGTGGGTATATGAGATCCGCTTTGTGGATGCCTCCGGTAATGTGACGCTGATGACGAACAAATGCGATTCCTATTTACAGCATGACCAGACACCCGTTGTCACAATGGATGGCAAGTGCTTTGTTAGCTTTGATACGGGAACGGGTGCCGGCATCTATTCACAGATGTTTAGCGTGAAAAGCGGTCAGCCTTATGAGCTGAAGCTCTCCGGACACACCTCCTGCCTGATCCAGAACGGCAGCACCGTTTACACCTACCGGACATATACGGATGAATCCCGCGATCAGGTCGCGCTGACCTATGACAAGGTGAACCAGGAGTTCATCAAGCCGGAGATCTATTTCTTCACGACATATGATTACCCCGGCTCGAACCATGAACTGTCCTACTATGGCGGCTATGCCAGGAATATCATCATCCCCGAAAAGGACTATGCAGGGCGCACCATCACCACGATCGCAGAGCATACCTTTACCAATGGCAGCAATTACTACAGCATCACCATCCCGAAGACCGTCACGAGCATCGGCAGGAACTCCATTGGCTATTACTATGATCCTGCCACCTATGATGTCAGGAAGAAGAGCGACCTTGTGATCCGGGGCTATTCCGGCACAGCAGCGGAGAGCTATGCCAGAAGCTACGGCTTCCGCTTCCTGGCGCTCGACAAGGAATCCATCCCGAACGGCGATCTGAACAGCGACGGCAAGGCGAATGCCACGGACGCCGCCAAGATCCTGATCGCAGCAGCACGGCTCGGTGCGGGCTCTTCGAGCGGGCTCAATTCCACGCAGAGCAAGAACGCCGACACGAATTATGACGGCTATGTCAATGCCTCGGATGCGGCAATGGTCCTGCTCTATTCCGCTGCACAGGGCTCCGGCTCGTTCACCGGCTCCTTCACCGACTACCAGAAGACCTGAGCAGCCATCCCACAAAGGAGAACCGTCATGCAGACACTGATCGTCTACTATTCCCTCGAAGGCAACACGAAATACGCCGCAGAACAGGCTGCTTCTCTGCTCCATGCAGAGCTGCTCGAACTCGTGCCGGTCAAGGCATATCCGAGCGGCAAGGTCAGCAAGTTCTTCTGGGGCGGCAAGAGCGCCGTCATGGCGGAGAAGCCCGCATTGCAGCCCTACAGCTTCGACCCGTCCGCCTATGACCGGATCATTTTTGCATCGCCTGTATGGGCAAGCAATTTCGCGCCGCCGCTGCGGACATTCATCCGTGACAACGACCTGAGCGGCAAGCGCATCGCCGCCATCGCCTGTCAGGGCGGCAACGGTGCGCAGAAGGCATTCGCCAAGATGAAAGAAGCGCTCGGCATCGCAGAGCTCGAAGCGGAGCTCATTCTGATCGACCCCAAGGCAAAGCCGAGCGAGGAAAACACGCAGAAGCTCCGGGCATTCTGCGAGACGCTGCAACAGAAAGAAGTATAACGGAACAGGAGCAGAACGATGTATTACTATATCCGAAACACGCTGGAACCGGTGGATAAGCTCGATCTCAGCAAAAAGGCAGATAAGTTCGTCGCCGTTCTGACATCGGCGGAATGGCTCGAAAACAAGGACATCTTCGACATGGGCATCGAGATGGACATCGACCTCTCGGCGGTCGGCGCCACCAAAGCTGAGGTGAATTATGACTCGCTGACGGGCACCTTCTCCATCCCCGACCGGGAGAAGCTGTCTGCGCCGTGTACGGGCTTTGCGTTTGCACTCGATGAGAAGGGCATCGTCTTCATCGACGACAGCGGCTATGTGGGCGAGAAGATCCGCCGCATCACGAGCTACAAGCGCTGGACGATGCCGAGCCTGGAACGCTTCATCTATGACTTCCTCGAAGAGATCGTCGTCAAGGATCAGACCATTCTCGAACAGGTGGACAAGGAGCTCGACACGATCGAATCCGAGATCCTTGCCGGCAGCGACAACGATCCCTGCCAGCGGGTCAACCGCATCCGGAGCGACCTGCGGGATCTGCGTGTCCACTATGAACAGCTCCTCGACCTGAGCCAGGAGCTCGAAGAGAACGAGAACAACTTCTTCCAGAAGGAGAACACCCGCTATTTCCACCTGTTCACACAGCGTGTGTCGAGGCTGCATGACCTGACGGCATCTTTGCGGGAGTACTCCATCCAGATCCGGGATCTCTACCAGTCGCAGCTCGACATCCGGCAGAACCGCATCATGGCGCTGCTGACGATCATCACCACGATCTTCATGCCCCTGACGCTGATCGCCGGCTGGTACGGGATGAACTTCAAGTACATGCCCGAGCTCGAATTTAAAGCCGCCTATCCCATCACCTTTGTGGTCAGCGTGGCGATCGTGATATTCAGTCTGCTGTTCTTCAAGAAGAAGAAATGGCTGTGACACGGACAACAGGATGCAGAATGCCCCTCCGGAAGGAGGGGCGTTGTGTTATCTATCTCCATGAAGGATGCGGACGGTCTTCTGATCCTCGGCGCCGTTGTAGAACTTGTCGAGCACCTTCCGGAACACCTCCTGCTCCGGGGCGGCGTGGTGGAACAGCGTCATGCAGGAGCGGACTTTCAGCGTATCCGGGAAGCCGAAGACCGGTCCCGGGTCATCCGTCGGGATCTGCAGCAGCACCTCGCTGATCTCCGTCAGCCTTGCGCCGAGGACAGGATGCTCGTAGTAATCCCGTGCCTCCCGCAGATCCCGGATGCCATAGTGATCCGATGTGCCGCTGCGCCCGAGCCCACGGATCTGCGGGAAGATGTACCAGATCCAGTGCGAGGTCTTTCTTCCCTGCTGCATCTCCGCCAGAGCCGTCTGATAGCTGCCGTACCGCTGCTCCTGCGCCTCCACGAATTTCCGGAGATCCGTGCAGTACAGCTCGATGCCGAGCACACCATACTGCGCCTGTGCCTCCTTCATATAGAAAGCATCCATGCAGGCAGGATCCGGAGCTTCCTCCATCGCATAACCAAGCTTCGACGGCGGAACAGCTGCGAACAGCTCCTGAAACGTTGCATACGGATGCAGTGCCGTGACCTTCGTCACTATCTTCTCCGAAGGATCGTCCGTGCAGGTAAATTCGATGAAGTCGCCCGGTCGGATCTTCTGGCGCTTCTCGTCACGCAGACGCATCTCGACCGTCTTGCTGCCGTTCTTCATCATCCGGAACGGCACCGGCTGCAAATGCATCTCATGCAGCAGCGCAGTGCTCCCCTTTGTGTCTGTTCCCATCGTACAACCTCCTTTTGTTTTCTCAGAGCTCGCCTGTTTCGACATATTTCTTGATGCGGTTGTAGTATTCTTCCGTTGCCGTGCTGGCATAATCCCGTGCATCCGTTTCACATTCCTGGGTGTAGTAGAGCGTTTCATCCCCGTCCGTACTGTCGTAGAACCGGAACTCGTCCTCGTATGCCTGCGCTTTGCGGAAGACCCGCAGATCTCTGAGATCATCCGGGGCAAGATCATACAGGCGGATCAGGTCATACTGATAGGCATGATAGCTCTCATGGCAGACGGCATTCACCAGCGAGAACGGCTTTGCACGAGTGAAATACTCCGGGGTGATCTTGATCTGGTAGTGGCTGTCGTCATAGCCCCCGACAGCGCCGTCATCCACATCGCCCACAGCAACGTGCAGCTCATGCGAGAGCCCCAGATAGCGGCATTCGATGTTGGCGATCGTCTGGAGCACATCGAGCCGCTCCTCGGTCGGGAGCTTCTCCCACACAGATTCCTGCAAATTGCAGAGCATGTCCATATTATTGACGATCGTCGCATCCTGACTGACCACGGGTCTGACCCTGTCGGCAGAGACAAAGCCCCTTCCCAGAAAGATCAGCACCACCAGCACCAGCATGAACATGGATGAACAGGCGGAAAAGACGAGCTGTCCGACTTTGAGGAACAAGTCCAGCCACAGCCGCAGCTTTTCCCGGAACGACTTCCGGCTGCGCAGGACAAAGACCGACAGCAGCAAGGCATAGATCCCCATCACGGCGCCGATCACGATCAGATAATGCGTGACAGATGTTTTCCGCAGCTGCGCATAGCACAAAAAGGTGTAGACGCCCAGCCCGAACAGCGTATTGCACCATACCGTCAGCGAGTTCGTGCGGGCATCACGGTGCAGAAGATAGCCGCACAGCAGGCTCAGTACCTCGATGGCGGCAAACAGCAGATAGGACAAGGATCGGCTCACGCTCGGGACAGGTCTGAACAGGAACAGGAGATACAGGATGCTCATCGAAAGAAAGATCGAAGCATGCATGTACAGATAGTCGATCTTTTTCTCCATATCTTCCCTGTCCAGCTTGCCCATCATCAGATCGCTGATCTTCGGTTTTTCCTGCGCTTTCATTTTCGACCTCCTTTGCGATGTAGTGTAACATGGAGCCAGACAGCTATACTCTTACCCCAATTATAACACTTGCGGCACTTCTTGTCAATCGTCAGCACATGCTTGACAAACCGCCTCGGAATGTGCTATACTTTCTACAGAAGCGGCTCTCTGCCGCAAATGATTTCAGGAGGTACGATCATGAAAAAGAGTTTTGACAGCGGTATCATCACGCCCCATCCGGTGCTCATCATCGGCACCTACAACGAGGACGGCACACCCAATGCCATGAATGCAGCATGGGGCGGGCAGATCGGCAGAGGACTGATCTCCATCAGCCTGGGCGAACATCGCTCCACGGACAATCTCCGCCGGAACAAGGAGTTCACCGTTGCGTTTGCGACCGAAAAGATGCTGGCTGCGTGCGATTATGTCGGGCTCGTCTCCGGCAACAAGGTACCGGACAAGCTGGCTAAGTGCGGTCTGACCGTCACGAAGTCCGACAAGGTCAATGCGCCTGTCATCGACCAGCTCCCCGTCACCATCGAGTGCAGGATGCTTGAGATGCAGGAGGAGTTCGGCGAGCAGCGTGTTGTGGCTGAGATCGTCGGCATGAAGGCGGAGGAGGACGTCCTGACCGATGACAAGGTCGATCTCGGCAAGCTCGGTCTGGTGGTCTATGACACCGTGGCAAAGTGCTACAGAACGGTCGGCGACAATGTCGGCGGCGCATGGAATGCCGGAAAGATCTTCGGTTGATCGCAATTGCATTTACAAGGACAAAATGATCGTGCCAGGGACTCCCGGGCACGATCTTCTTTTGCTATAGGAGCGGGTGCTGCCGGAACTCCCAGCTTATCTCGAAGCTGTCCCAGTCTTCCTTGCACAGGCGGATGTTCTCCGCCGCAAGTGCATCGACCTCCGCTGTCTCGGCTTCGATATAGGGCAGGACACGGATGTCCTTTGCCTGGATGTTCATCGTGGGGTTGACCAGCCGCAGGAAATACCGTGCGGTGTTGCTGCACAGATATGCCGTGAGGGCGTTTTGCAGCGCATCCTCCACAAACAGCGACGACCCTGCCACATCGAAGATGAACCCCTCCGGACAGAGCCGGAAGCCGGGTGTCGTGGCGATGAATGTCCATGCGATGCACCGCCGGAAGTAGTACTCCCGGTTCTTGATCCGCCCACCGGCGCTCTTTTTGTTCAGGATCTCGTGGAATGCCCGCAGCTCTCTGCCGTCATCCTCGAAATTCACGACATATTCATGATTCCCGTACCATTTGCGGTAGCCGCCGCCCTTGTTGTAGGGGAACCATTTCCTGCCGCTTCGCTGTGCGGCGGCGCAGTCCGTTGCCGTAAAGCAGATGCGCTCCTGTGCGACCTCGAACCAGCGCCGTGTGAAGCGGTCGTTGTCGGAGGTCGTCATCCCCTGCCGCGGCACGGCAAGATCGCCAAGCTTCTTCCCTGCAAAGAGGTGCAGCGTGTGCTCGGATGCCCAGTATGCCAAGGCGGCGCCGGGGACTTCCTGAAAAGCCGTTTTCTTCCGGAGATAGACCGTCGGATCATTCAGGAACAGCTGCCGCTTGCGCTCGGGATTGGGGGCTGCGGTCAGGTCGGCATAGCAGCCGAGATAGTCCGGGATGTCGGTCTTGCGGATGGTGAACGCCGCTGTCTGCACGATCGTGCCGACATCGCTCTGCTCGAAGGCGCCTGCGCCCATGTGGAGCAGCGCCACTGTATCCTGCTGCATCAGCTTGCGCCGCAGCTTTTCGAAGCGCATCAGGAACATCCACGAATGCATGGTGATCATCGCATAGAAGCCGCCGCTTTTCGTGAGCTGTCCGCAGCGCTCGATAAAGCACGCAAACAGGTCGCTCTTGCTGTCCGGGAAGCGCCCCTTCACGAAGGCGGACAGCTTTTCATGCATCCCCGCTGCGCCCATGTAGGGGGGATTCGTGCAGACCACATCGTACTGCTGCCCCAGGATCCCGCAGATCTGCTGCATTTTTGCAAGCTGCGGCGGGAGCTTCCCGGAACCCTCCGGCGGGTAGAGCTCGAGCAGCGAGCCATAGCTGTCCGCATCCCGGAACTGCGCTGCAAATGCCCGCAGCGGCGCCGGGAGAGCTTCGGCATCCACATCCGTCACATCTGCAAAGCACGCCAAATGCGGCTGATGCTCCGGTGTCAGGATGTCCGGGGCATACTGCCGTGCCTGCATCATCAGCGCAAAGCACGCAAGCTGATACGCCCGCCTGTCGATGTCGAGCCCATAGAGATTGTGCCGCAAAATCGCCGCTGCCGCATCCTGCTCCGTCCACCCGCAGGACGTGTAGATCTGCATCAGCACATCGAAGGCATAGACAAGGATATGTCCCGTCCCCATGCAGGGATCGAGGAAGCGCAGCTCCTCCGGGCGTATGCTGCCGTACTGCACCCGCAGCCTGTCCAGCTCCTCCCGGACAGATGCCTCCTGCTCCGGCTCTGCGATGCGGTAGTCCCAGCCGGCATGTTCCGGCTCGCCGTGACCCTCCGCCCAGATCCTGCCAAGGGAGTTTTCCACCATCCAGCGCACGATCCAGTCCGGCGTGAAGAGCTGTGTCGCCGACGGGATGGCTTCCGGGGCGATCTTGATGTTCTTCTTTAAGTCGGCAAAGACCTTGTCCTTCGGCTCGGTGTTGTAGAACTGGTAGAGCCAGCCGATGATCTGCACCTGCTCACGCCAGTCCTCCTCCGGGATGGCAGCGATCATGCGGGTGAAGATGCCGTCCGTTCCGAGCAGCTCCTCCGGGAGCAGAAACACCTCCCAGTCCTCGGGCTGCGGGAAGCTCTCCGGCATGAGGTCGTGCAGCATCCGGCACTGACATAGCAGCGCCGTTTTGTCCGTGAACAGCTGCGCCCCTGCCGGGAGAAAGCCGTTGACCTCCATATACCGCAGCGCAATGGAGCGGCTGAACCAGCGGTAGGCGGCTTCCTCCGCCGTCCGTTCGATGCCGTCACTCCCAATGCGCTCTGCAAGTGTTACGGGCTGGGCAGGCGTGACGGCGCCGACTTTCTGCATCACGGCACCGATCAGCGTCCGCCTTGCCGTGACTGCAAAATGTCTGAGGGCTGTTCTGTTCATGCGTCACCTCGGATGATCTGTCTGCCGTGCATCTGTCCGATCACAGCTTCAGACCGTCAAAATACTCCCGCAGCACGGTGCCGGAAGCCTCGAATTTCTTCTTCTCCTCGTCTGTCAGCGACAGTTCGAGGATCTCCTTGACGCCGTTGCGTCCGATGATGGTCGGCACACCGATGAAGATGTCCCGGGCGCCGTACTCGCCGCAGAGCTTTGCCGAAACGGTCAGCACAGAGTTCTCGTCGCCGAGGATCGCCTTGACGATGCGGGTGATCGCCATGCCGATGCCGTAATAGGTCGCACGCTTCGCCTCGATGATCTTGTATGCCGCCGTGCGCACCTGCTCCTCGATCTGCTTCATATCATCGACGCAGTACTCGTTGCGGTCGTCCGCTAAGATCGTGCTCACGGGCTTGGTCGCCAGCATCACCTGGGAGAGCGGGACGAACTCGCTGTCGCCGTGCTCGCCGATGACATAGGCATGGATGTTCTTGGGATCCACCGTGAAATAGTCGCCGAGCAGATAGCGCAGACGTGCCGTGTCGAGCGATGTGCCCGTGCCGATGACCCTCGAAGAACCGAAGCGGCTCAGCTCGTAGGTCACTCTCGTCATGATGTCCACCGGATTGGTCGCCACGAGGAAGATGCCGTCAAAGCCCGACTTCACGACCGGTCCCACGATGGAGCGGAACACCTCGACATTCCGCTGGAGCAGGTCAAGGCGGGTCTCGCCCTCCTTCTGTGCGACACCTGCGGCGATGACAACGATGTCTGCATCCTTGCAGTCCTTGTATTCGCCTGCGTAGATCTTCATGTTGGATTTGGCAAAGGCAAGTCCGTGGTTGAGATCCATCGCCTCGCCCTGCGCACGCAGCTTGTTCACGTCGATGAGCACCAGCTCATTGCAGATACCGCCCTGGTTCACCAGTGCATAGGCAAAGCTCATGCCGACCATGCCTGTACCGATGAGAACGACCTTCCGTCTGTCCGTATTCATATGCTCCAGCTCCTTTGTGATGTGATCCCGGCAGATGCCTGCCGTTGTTATTATTATACACCATATCACAGAAAAATGCAAGGCATCCCCCGAAATTGTTGTGCATGTTGCTAAATCCGGCATGCATAATTTGTTGGAAAAGCAGAAAATCCGCATAAAAAGAGCAGGATGGTAGATATTTTCTCAGATTTATGGTATGATTAAATTACCAGAAACAGTAAAAGAGAACTGTCGGGATGAAAACGCCCCCGGTTTTCCTGCGAATCATGATGATCGAGGTATCAAAATGGCTGATAATAAACAGATCTGCAATCCCTTCCTCCCGCTGTGGGAGCATGTCCCGGACGGCGAGCCGCATGTGTTCGGGGACAGGGTCTATCTCTTCGGCTCCCATGACAAAGAAGGCGGCGAGACCTTCTGCATGCTTGACTACACCTGCTGGTCGGCACCAGTCACCGATCTGACGGACTGGCGCTGTGAGGGCACCATCTACCGGGCAGCACAGGATCCCGACTATCCCCGCCGCAAGTACATGTATGCCCCCGATGTCGTGCAGGGCAATGACGGCAGGTTCTATCTCTACTACTGCATGTCCGGCGACTTCGGAAACGGCGGCTACCACGGACCCATCTGCGTGGCGGTCAGCGATACGCCTGCGGGAAAGTATGAGTATCTCGGCTTTGTACGCAACCCGGACGGCACGCCCATGCAGACCTATATCTGCTTTGATCCGGCTGTCATGAACGACAACGGCACGATCCGGCTGTATTACGGCACACAGTACGACTTTGAGGAGCGTGAGGATTTCCCCGGTGAGGGTGAATGCCTTCTGCACGTTGAAATGGAGATGTTCGGCAAATCCCGCGAGGAGATCCTTGGTACGCCGGAGAGCGTCATGGGTCCCTGTACGCTGACCCTCTGCGATGACATGCTCACGGTCAGGGATGGCCCCCGGCATATCATCCCGTACAGGGTGAAAGGGACGTCCTTTGAGGCGCATCCGTTCTTCGAGGCGGCTTCCATGCGCAAGGTCGGCGGGAAGTACTACTTCGTCTACTCCTCCCAGAAGAACCACGAGCTCTGCTATGCGGTGAGCGACAAGCCCGACCGGGATTTTGTCTTCGGAGGGACGATCGTCTCCAACGGCGATGTGGGCTATCAGGGCAGAGACGATGCCGACCGGCTCAACATGACCGGCACAACCCACGGCAGTATCATCGAGATAGGCGGCCAGTGGTACGTCTTCTATCACCGCCTGACCCACAAATCCGACTACAGCCGTCAGGCCTGTGCGGAGCGCATCGAGATCCGCCCGGACGGCAGCATCCCGCAGGTGCCGATCACGTCCTGCGGTCTGAACGGCGGTGCGCTGCACGGCATAGGGAGCTATCCTGCACCCATCGCCTGCATCATCACGAACGGCCACATGCCCCACGGCTCCAACAAGATCTTCACCGAGCATTTCCCGCATGTGACACATGAGGGCAAGGCGCATCTCATTGCGGAGATCAGCAACGGCACACGCATTGGCTTCCGGTACTTCGACATGGCTGCCGACTGCACGCTGACGCTCACGACCCGGGGCGCTGCCGGACGCTATACCGTCTCGGATGAGAGCGGCACCGTCTTCGGCACGGCGGAGATCCCCGCCTCCGACAACTGGCAGGACACCGCCGTCACGCTCGCTGTCACCGCCGGCATCCATCCGCTGCTGCTCACCTGGCAGGGCGGCGAAACGGCGCTGCTGCAAATTGCATTCTGATACCGATCCGGCGATCATTTGTTGATAAAAGATCGGTTCAGTGAAATGCGCCCCCTTAACCCGCTTTTTTGGGTATATCATTGCAGGAACAATAAACAGAATGCCCCTGAAGGACGCACCTTCAGGGGCTGTTTTGCGTATCGGGAATGGATATCAGTTGAGAGGCACCAGCGGGAGCTCGATCACATCATCTCTGTTGATCGTCGGCTCCTCGGCGCTCTCGGCAGGGACGGTCTCGGGTTCCTGAGAGGCGATCGCCGGCGCATCAGTTGCCTTTGCTCCCTCCTCCCTGGGGGCGGTTGTTGTCCGGGCTGTGGTCTCCGTCTCCCTGGCGGGCTTGGTGGAAGCCGTAGACGTCCCGGCAGGGGCATCGGTCTCCTCCGGCGCTGCGGTCTCCTTCGGTGCAGCGGTCTCGGCAGCGGAAGTCTCCTCCTCAGCGGCGGTCTCCTCCGTGGCAACGGTGACAGTCTCCGTCTCTGCGGAAGTCGTCTCCTGTGAAGTATCGCCCTTGCTGTCGCCGCAGCCGGTCAGCAGGAGCGCTGTCAGCAATATGACAGGTATCAGTCGTTTCAAGTGCTGTTCCTCCTTATGTTTGATGTATGGGATGCGTTTATTATACCACATCCCGCAGAAAATAACAAGAGGTTTTCAACAGGAACAGCTCCGGTGCTACCGCATCCGGTATTGCTTCACAAAGCTGTCCACATCCACGCCGCTTTTGATGTAGCGCAGCAGGATCTCCGCACAGGCTCGGCTGTCACTGTCTGCCTGGTGATGGTCGAGGGGGATGCCGTAGTGCCGGCACATCACATCGAGGTTGTGCCGCATCCCGGGCAGCACACGCCTGCCGATCTGCACGGTGCAGAGATACGGCACAGTCGCTTTCCAGGCGATGCCGTAGCTTTTCAGACACTGGCGCAGCACGCTCATATCAAAGACGGCATTGTGCGCCACGAGGATGCCCTTGCTCATGATGGGTCCGATCCTCTCCCAGAGCTCGGCAAAATCCGGTGCGCCTCTGACCTTCTCGGCGTCGATGCCCGTGAGCTGGGTGTTGAAGGCGTCGAAATGCGTTTCCGGATCGACAAGCGTGGCATACTGCGCCACGATCCGCCCCTCCTTGACCGCTGTGATCCCGATGGAGCTGATGCGGTCATTCGCCCGGTTGGGCGTCTCCACGTCAAATACGATATAACTCATTGCGGTTCCCACATGCCCTGCTGGCGGATGCCGGTCTTCTGCGCTTCGGCGGTGAGACGGTCGAGCTCCTCCTTCGTCAGCCGGATCGGCATGGCGGCTGCCAGCTTGACGGCATGGGAGGGCTTGGTGATGCCGACGATCGGGACGGCGCCCTTTCCCATCGCCCAGAGGATCGGCACCTGCGAGGGGTCGATCTCATAATGCGCCGCCGTCTCACGGATCAGATCGAGCAGACCGCCGATCTTGCGGAATTTGCTTTTCGGGAAGGCAAAGCTGCGCATGGAGAATGCCGGGAAGCCGTTCTTTTCGTCATACTTTCCGGTCAGTGCGCCCTGCTCCAGTACCATATAGGCATAGTAGCGGATGCCGCTGCTGTTGCAGTGGTCGATGAGGGGCTGCTGGTCATTCCGCAGCAGGCTGAAATGGTTCTGCACGGCGCCGAGCTGCAAGCCCTCTTTCGCAAGCAGCTTCTCCGCCAGCCGGATATTTGCCAGCGATACGTTCGAGATGCCGAGCGACCGGATGCGCCCGTCTTTCAGGAGCGGGACTGCCTCGTGCAGGTTCTCGGTCAGGTTGTTCGGGAGGTGGAGCCAGAACAGGTCTGCATAGTCCCGTCCGAGGCGCTCCATGCTCTCCTCAAAGGACTTCGCCAGTGCGCCTTTTTTGAACCGCTTCGCCGGGACATACTTGGTGGACAGATAGATGTCGTCCCTGCCCTGCATGAACCTGCCGAGCAGCCGCTCACAGGAGCCCATGCCATAGGCTGCGGCGGTATCCCAGTTCCGGAAGCCGAGCTCGGTCGCCTTCCGGAAGGTCGCTTCGAGGGTCGCTTCATTGTACTTCATGCCAAAGACCATTTTGGAGCCGTTGTACCCCGCGCCCCATGCCCATGTGCCGATCATGATGTCATTCATGTGTCTGCCTCCTCTCTCATGGCTCGCCGGATCCGGCTGAGGGATTCCGGTGCGATGCCAAGATATGTTGCGATATGCTTCTGCGGGACGCTCCGGCACAGCGCCGGATACTGCTTCCGGAAATGCAGATAGCGCTCTGTGGCGTTCTCCACAAGGAAGCCGTTCTCCCGGTAGATCTTGTAATGCAGAGCGCTTTCGAGCAGCGTGATCCAGACATCCTTGAAGGCGGTGTCCTCCCGGAGGAGCTTCCGGATCTCTGCCGTTTCACAGAGCATCACGGTACTCTCTTCGAGCGTTTCCCACATGCAGATGCGTTCCGGATAGCCGAAGAAGCCCTCGTCCATGCACATCACCCCGGCGGGCGCAAAGCCCCGTGTGATGTCGTTCCCGTCACTGTCGATGTAATAGCTCCGTGCCATGCCGGAAAGCACCAGCCCTGCCGTTGCTGCCGGATCGCCGATGGATGCCAGGATGCTGCCCTTTTCAACGATCCGGAAGCTCGAACGGCTGATGAGCGCCGCAAGTGTCGTTTCCGGTACGCCGATCTGACGCTGTCCGGCGAATGCTTTCAGCTGTGCGATCAGTTCCTGCTGATCCATGCGCCTCACCTCCTGTTTTCAGGATACCACAAAGTGGGGGAATTGTCATTGACCTATGTTAATTGTGGCTTTATTATACATCATTATGATGAAAAAGTCAATCATCGGACGATAGTTCACATATCTGGCAAACTGCCGCATATTTCCGCCAAAACTTGCATATAGCTTGACAAAAGCCCCGCATCGTGCTATACTATAACAAGAATCATTCAAAGGAGAATTCAGTTCTATGAGCAAATATTTCGGCACTGACGGCTTTCGCGGAGAAGCCAACAAGAACCTGACTGCTGATCATGCCTATAAGGTAGGACGCTTTCTCGGCTGGTACTATGGCGAGCTGAAGCGTCAGAAGGGCGAGACCTCCCCTGCACGCATCGTGATCGGCAAGGATACCCGCCGTTCGAGCTATATGTTTGAATATGCACTCGTTGCCGGTCTGACCGCATCCGGCGCTGACGCCTATCTGCTGCATGTGACGCCGACCCCGTCCGTGGCTTATGTGACCCGCATCGACGCCTTTGAGTGCGGTATCATGATCTCGGCAAGCCATAACCCTTACTACGACAACGGCATCAAGCTCATCAACGGCGAGGGCGAGAAGATGGACGATACCGTCATCACGCTCGTGGAGGCATATCTTGACGGTGAGCTCGAAGCCTTCGGGCAGAAGTGGGAGGAGATCCCGTTTGCGACCGGCGAGCATATCGGCTGCACGGTGGACTATGTATCGGGCAGAAACCGCTATGTCGGCTACATGATCTCTCACGGCATGTATTCCTTCCGTGGCAAGAAGGTCGCTCTCGACTGTGCCAACGGCGCTTCCTGGAATGTCGCAAAGGCGGTCTTTGACGCACTCGGCGCCGAGACGCATGTCATCAACGCACAGCCGAATGGTCTGAACATCAACCGTGACGCAGGCTCCACCCATATCCAGGGCTTGCAGAAGTATGTGGTCGAGCACGGCTGCGATGTCGGCTTTGCCTATGACGGCGATGCAGACAGATGCCTGTGCGTGGACGAGAAGGGCAATATCCTGACTGGCGACCACATCCTCTACATCTACGGCAGCTATCTCAAGGAGCGCGGCGAGCTGCTGACCAACACGGTCGTTACGACGATCATGTCCAATTTCGGGCTGTACCGTGCCTTTGACGAGCTCGGCATCGGCTATGCCAAGACGGATGTCGGCGATAAGTATGTCTATGAATATATGTCCAAGCACGGCTGTCTCATCGGCGGTGAGGAATCCGGTCATATCATCTTCTCCAAGTATGCCACGACCGGTGACGGCATCCTGACGAGTCTCATGATGATGGAAGTCATGATGGCGAAGAAGAAGACCATGAGCGAGCTGGCGGCGCCGCTGACCATCTATCCGCAGGTGCTCGTCAATGTCCGTGTGAAGAGCAAGAAGGATGCCCGTGAGGATCCGGATGTGCAGGCAGCCGAGGAAGCCGCCAAGAAGGCACTCGGCAACAGCGGTCGTGTGCTGGTGCGGGAATCCGGTACAGAGCCGGTGATCCGTGTCATGGCAGAGGCTGCCACCAAGGAAGAATGCCAGAAGCAGGTGGACAGCATCGTCGCTGCGATCCGTGCGAAGGGTCATGCGGTGGATTGATCCCCCTTACTACGATCGACAGACAGAAGCCCCGGAGCGATCTCCGGGGCTTTTCTTGTTCTACGCAAAATCAGTTTCTGCACTGTTGTCTGAAACGCAAAAGAACCGCATGAGAGCATCCGAATGGATGCGATGGCTTAAAATGCATAACGATGCCCCCTTTGGCGCAGCCATTGGGGGCATGTGGTCGTTAAATCTGTGCATTAACAAATTGCGAAGCAACCTGCCAGCGGGGGCTCCCCGCTTACTTGATGAGACCGATGCCCCAGATGGTGAAGCTGCCGCTGCCGCTGATGGAAACATCGAGATCGCCTGCGGTATCCTGATAGTAGCCCAGCTCAGCATCCGGACCGCCCCAGGTGTACTGCTTGTTGCCGTTGATCTTGGTGGTCTTGCCGTTGACCGTTACATCAATGCTGCCCATACCGGAGCTGTTCGCCTTGAAGACTACGATGAAGCCCTTTGCGTTGCACTTGAAGGTCATCGGGCTGCCGCCGTTGCAGTTGTAGCCGAACGGGAGCTTGCCGCTCGCATAGCCCTGACCGGTCGCCCAGGAGCCTGCATTGAAGTTGGTGAGCGTCTTGGGATCGACATTCTCGCAGGAGGAGTACTCAGCGCCGTATACATACTTGCTCGGCATGGTGTACTCGTCGGAGATGTTCTCGGTCTTGAGTGCCTGACGTACCCAGTAAGCCATGCAGTCTGCCACGAGCTGACCGCCCTGCTGATGCGGATGGTACTCATCAGTGAAGTAGTCACCGGGCTGGAGGAAACCGCTGTTGAATGCCTTGGTCAGCGCATCATCCATGCTGATGACCGGAATGTCGTAGTTTGCACCGATCGGAGCCATCTGTGCCTGGGTGGAGAAGCCGCCCTTGGAACGGTTGATGATGATACCAACTGCCGGCTCATTCGGCATTTCGAGGAACTTCTTGATAACGCTCTCGAGACCCTTCTTGTAGAGGATGTCCTCGTGGTCGTTTACAGAGAACTCGATGAAGATGATGTCAGGGTTGTATGCTACGATATTGCTCTCGCTGCGGACAAGCCCGACAACGGAAGAGGTACCGGACATACCGGCGTTGACCTCTGTGAACTCGCCGTTTGCGAAGGTGTTCTTAAGGTAGTTGGAGAACGGTGTCGTGTAGTTCTTGCCCTCGGTGATGGAACCGCCGAGGTAAGCCACGGTCAGAGGCTCACCGGCTTCTGCTGCTGCCAGCTTCTTGACCAGACGGGAGGTGTTGCCCATCGTCTTGATGGAGCTCTTGTAGAAGTCGATATACTGCGGAGAAGCAGTCTCCTGGTAGTTGTCCCACTTGGAGTGGTCGTACTCGGTGCCGGTAGACTGACGCTCCGGGAACTCGGTGATGATGCCGTGGATGAACTGTGTCAGCATGACGATGTCAGCGACCTCAACGGTGTTGTTGCCGTCCACGTCAGCGGAACGCTCGTCATACTTGTTTGCAAAGCCCTTGAGCAAGCCACGCTTTGCCATGCCGAGGTCGAAGATGTCGATGATGCCGTCACCGTCAACATCACCCGTCAGAGCGGATGTTCTGCCGGAGGGAACCGGCTTGACAGTGGACTCGCCTGCACCCGGA
The DNA here is from genome assembly GCA_024684395.1 of Oscillospiraceae bacterium. Lineage (GTDB taxonomy): Bacteria > Bacillota > Clostridia > Oscillospirales > Ruminococcaceae > UBA3855. Next base: position 980 of record JAIKWY010000139.1, on the reverse strand, counting down.
AGTGCTCTGCCTGCTACGGAGGTCTGTACATCATCTACATAGAAATCGCTCTTAGAATTGGGCATTTCGAGATAGAGGTTGTAACCGGAGCCGCCCTCGGGCATCGTGTAGGTGGTGTTCATGAGCTGTACCCACTCGCCCTTGCCGGCGGTAGCCTCTGCGATATGATCATAGTGGGTCTCGCCGTCAGAACCGGTGTACTGGAGGGAGAGGTAGAACTTGTCGGTCGCCTCGCCGCTCGGATACATGACATTTGCGGAGAAGCTGAATGTCTCGCCAGCCTTGAAGATGCGGGAGTTCAGGTTCATGCCTGCGCCGTTCCACTCGGCTGTTCTGCCGGAAACGTACAGGGACTGGGAACCGCCGAATTTCTCCGCCGTGGAGACCGCAGCCTTTGCATCGCCTCTGCCGGAGAAGCTGCCTGCGCCGTTCTCGAAGTCGATGGTGAACCAGTTGCCGTTCTCGTCAAGCTCCGGCTCAGGTGCCGGGCCGGACTGTCCCGGACCCTTCCACTCGGACTCAGGAAGCAGGCTCATCAGCTTCTTGTAGCACTCCTTCGGATTGTTGTCCTTATCATAGAGCAATGCATTGGATCCAGAAGACAGCCAGGAATTGCCGTCATTCGGGCCCCAGATCTGCACCAGCGTTACACGACCGTCAGACTGCGGGTTGTTGTTCCAGTCCACTGCTGCCTGGAAGATCGCAGCGTACTTGTTCGCCTGATCGGTATAGCTGTACTTCGGCGTATTATTATCGAGCAGGCTGATGTCCAGCTCAGTGATCTGTACATCGCAGCCGATGCTCAGGTATTTCTTCATTGCGGCAATGTAGGAATCCGTGCCTGCAAAACCAGAGGAGTTTGCAGGAACGTGGCTCTGCATGCCGACGCCGTCGAGCAGACCCTTGGAGTACAGATCCTTGCACATATTATAAATGCAGTCGCGCTTGTGATCCCAGTACTCGTTGTAGTCGTTGTAATA